>QKIM01000677.1 GCA_003249585.1 Deltaproteobacteria bacterium | reverse complement strand
GCTCAGGGTCACCTTCCCGGGCAAGCCCCACGCCTGGCAGTTCCAGCTCACGGAGAGCGGCATCAACTCCGTCTCCCCGCAGTCCACGGAGGCACTGCAGGAGACCGCCGTGTGCAACACCTTCCGCAACGTGCTGGGGACCCCCGGGATCGTCAACTACATCTACCACCGCATGCAGGACCACCCCGTGGAGGTGGCCGCGGGCCTCGGGCTGGGGCTCCGCCGGGACGACGGCACCGCCAAGCCCGCCTGGGCCGTGTGGGCCCTGTGCAACCGCATCGATCTCGACCCTCCGCAGCTCGACTGCGGCTTTGAATACCTGCCCTATACGCGGCTGGCGCGGTACTACCTCTCGTCACGGGGGCACTGGGCCACCTCGCGCCTCCCTCCCTCGGGCTTCGGCGATCCGGAGGGCGCCTGGTACCTCCTGCGCGATCAGGCCGCGGGCACGGTGCCGCTGTACAGCTGCGTCGACGGCACCTCCAACCGGGTGACCCTCGACCCGACCTGCGGCGGCGCCCAGCTCCTGGGGCCTGTGGGGTTCATCCACCAGAGCCAGGTGGCGGGCACCGTCCCCCTCTACGACTGCACCCTCGGGAGCGACCACTTCATCTCCCCGGCCTCCAACTGTGAGGGCCAGACCGTGGTCTCCCTCCTGGGCTACGTGTATCCGTAATCGATTGATCCGCGAGTGCCTCTACAACGGGTTTTTTGGGGCCAGCTCGGCGGCCTTCTCTCGCCACTTCGCGGCGGCTTCCGAGTCTTTCTCGATTGCTTCCGCGTAACTCCCAAGCTCCTGATACACCTCGGCCAGATCCTCGTCCTCGGTGCACCGCTTGCGCGCCTTCTCTAGCGCTTTGCGGGCCAGCCTGGTATTTCCCATTGCCTTGTGACACCTGGCCTGCATGAGATAGAGCGGTCCGTAATCCTCATCGTCTTCAAGCCGCTCATTCACCATCCGCAGCGCCCAGACGGGATCCCCGTTGAGCAGAGCGACGTGGGCGCTGAAGAGGTATCCGGTCCTCACGGTCTCCTCATCACTTTCGTCAACGCCCACAAGCTCGGCCGTGAACACAATCTGCCGGAAGCGCTCGGGGCTCATGGTGTAGAAGTCGAAGTCCCGATACCGCCTCAGCCGCCATGGGGCAACCATCATTATGAGATCAAGCCACTCCATGGCGTCGACGGGATCATGGAGCGGCCCACAGGCCAGCAGGAACCCGCGCCAGTAATATTCGGCCAGTTCCTCGATCCCTTCATCCGGCTGCTCTTCCTCTTCCCATCCTTTGGCGGCGAAGAGACGGCGATCCACCAGGACGCCCTCGACATGCTCCCCCCTCCGGTGCAAAAGTTCCGAGAGGGTGCCCAGGGCCTTGGTGTCCTCGGGATCGGATGCAAGGGCCAAACGGCACCGGGCCTCCAGAGCCTCGGGGTCATCCGGAGGCGGGCCTCGAAAAATCGGCGGCAGGGGGAGAGGATATTCGACCAAAGGGAGCCCCAGACGCAGCTCGGTGGCTTTTCTGTACCATTTTTCGGCTGTGTCACGGTCCTCGAAATTGATTTCGTGAATGATGGCAATCTCTTCCATGACCGCCGCCTGTTCGAGTGGCGCAGTAAGCGTCCCCAGCGCCCGGGTGTATTCCTTGATCGCCCTGGGATAATCCTCCAGACCAAGAAAAACCTCGGCTCTGAGCCGTTGAACCGGTCCGAATCCGGGATGGCGCTCCTCGGCGCGTTTCAGTAGATGCTTGGCCTTTTTCCAATCGATTTCATCGGCCCGGAGCGCCGCACAGAAGAAGAGCGCCACGCAGGCCTCGACAGCACTCCCGGCCCGCTCACTGAGAGCTTCAACATGCGCGTTAAGTTCCTCGACATCACCGGAATAGCCCTTTAGATACAGCATTTTCTCGGAATCAGCGAATCGCATGGGTGCCCGGGAGAGCGCCTTGCCGATATATCCGAAGGCCTGCTCCGGGTCGTCCTCTTCGCTGAGGACGAAATGGATCATCCGCATGACGTTGTCGAAGACGGGATCCTCCTGGTTTCCATGGGGCCCTTCGTCCTGGGCTTCGAGGACATCCTGCAGGCGTTCGAGGATCCCCAGCGTGTCCGCCAGCTTTCCCCGGGTCTGGTAGACATCCGCCAGTTTCCTCAGCGCCTCGATGTTCCCAGGGTCCCCGACAAGCACCGCGCTCCAGCGTTCCTCGGCCTCCTGCAGCTCCTCAGGGCGCACCCAGGGGGCGCTGCGCCTTCGAGGCCCGACCTCAACTGTGTCCATGGACTCCGGTTTCCTCGGGATAACCGCGGCGGGGATCTCTTTGCGCTGCTCGGCCTGTTGGGCTTCCTGCCCCTGGTCTTCCCCCTCACAGGCCGGCCCGGCCGGCATGTCAAGCGCTCCCGCGTAGATCGCGGTCCTGTCCACGTGGCCGTAACAGCCGTAGCAAAGATCTTCGCCCGAGAGCTCCCCGCGTGCCAGCTTCTTCTCGTAGTCCTCCCGAAGGACGCTCTTTCGGTTCTCGGCCCCACACGTGGGGCAATACCAGACTTCACTCGCCATGACACGACCTCGCTTCCATGATTGCCTGGCGAAAACCATACCATGTTCCCTGCGGAATAATCGACTGGAAATTCCTGATTCCAGACCTATAATCTCCGTTGAAGTTCGCGTGCCCACGCGATGCGGAAAGAAAATCGACACCCCGGGGGGTGTGTATCGAGAGGTTGATATGCAAACATTTCTAATCATCCTGTGCTGCCTGCTGATGACCGCCTGCGACGAGACGAGCACGGCCTCGGACTCCTGTGGAGACAATGTCCTCGACGTTGGCGAGGAGTGCGACGGGGAGAATCTCGACGGCGAGACCTGCATTACCCAGGGATACAACGGCGGCACCCTCGCCTGCGACGACCAGTGCCGGCTGGTGCTCACCGCCTGTGAGGCCGAGGGCCGATGCGGAGACGGCATCGTCCAGACCGAATACGATGAGGAGTGTGAGGCCGGCGTCTCCACACTGAGTTGTGAGGAGCTCGAGCAGGGCACGGGCACCGCGGCGTGCGATGGCAACTGCCGCTACGACTTCTCCGGCTGCATCCCGGACACCGTGTGCGGGGACGGAACCATAGAGGGATTGGAACAGTGTGAGGGGAGCAACCTCAACGAGACCACCTGCGCCGATCTGGGCTATTATGGCGGCACCCTTGCCTGCGACGACAACTGCTATTTCGATATCTCCAGTTGTGCCGCGGTCGGCCGGTGCGGAGACAACAGCGCCCAGACCGGATGGGGGGAGGAGTGCGACGGTGTCGACCTGCTGGGCACCTCCTGCGAGAGCCTGAACTACTACGGAGGCACCCTCATCTGCTCCGACGAGTGTCGCCTTGATACAGGCGACTGTGAGGCCACGGGGCGTTGCGGTGACGGGATCATCCAGGCCGGGTTCGGCGAGACCTGCGAGGGAACCGACCTCAACGGTGCAACCTGTGAAAACCTCGGCTTTTATGGGGGCGTCCTCTCCTGCGACGCGAACTGCACCCGGGACCTGAGCGACTGTGAGGGCCAGGGCAGGTGCGGGGACGGGTTGGTCCAGGGCGGCTACGGCGAGACCTGCGACGGTGCGAACATCGACGGCAACACCTGCGCGAGTCTGGGCTTCCTGCAAGGAGGGACCCTGGCCTGTGACCAGTGCACGCTCGACGTCTCGGAATGCAACACCTTCACCACCATTGCAGCCGGCGGCTTGCACACCTGCGGTCTGACCTCAGACGGACTGGTCACCTGCTGGGGAAGAAACAACGTCGGACAACTCGGCGACGGCACCACGACGGATCGGCGCATCCCAACCCCTATCCAGGGAGGACTCACCTTTGCCTCCATCTCCGCCGGCGCCTATCACAGCTGCGGGGTCACCACCTCGGGAGCCGCCTATTGCTGGGGCAGCAACTATGCCGGGCAGATCGGCGACAACACCACGACAGACCGCAGCACTCCGACCCCCGTCTCAGGCGGGCTTACCTTTTCCTCCATCTCCGCCGGTCCCACCACGACATGCGGTGTCACCGGCTCGGGTGATGCCTACTGCTGGGGGTACAACAACTATGGTCAACTCGGCGACAACACCACGACAAACCGCCTCGTTCCCGTCGCCGTCCAGGGCGGTTCGTCCTTTGCCCAAATCGAGGTCGGCAATGCGCATACCTGCGGAGTAAAGACCTCCGGCACCGCCTACTGCTGGGGGCAAAATCTGTTCGGCCAGCTGGGCGACAACACGGCAACCGACCGCCACGTCCCCACTGCCGTACAGGGTGGTCTGTCCTTCACGCGGTTGGCTGCGGGCGCGGAGCACACCTGCGGGGTGACAACCTCCGAAGTCGCCCACTGCTGGGGGCACAACACCAATGGCCAACTGGGCATCAATTCGGCGCTCACCTCCAGCCCCGTCCCGGTCCAGGTCGTCACACCCCAACACTTCTCGCACCTGGCGGCGGCCTATTACCACACCTGTGGCGTGACGGCCACTGGGGCCGCCTACTGCTGGGGATTCAACAACAAGGGCCAGATCGGCGACAACTCCACGACCACCCCCCGCCTGCTCCCCACCCTCGTCCAAGGTGGGCTCTCCTTCTCCCTCACCACCCAGGGCCAGTACTACAGCTGTGGGGTAACGACCCTGGGAGTCGGCACCTGCTGGGGCCTCAACGCCCAGGGACAGCTGGGCGACAACTCGACGACCGACCGCCTCGTCCCCACACCCGTCGCCCCCTACTGATGCATCCCTGAAGACCCGCGAAAAATTCTCATTGGACGAGAATGTCTTCGGCTATATACTATCTG
>QKIM01000045.1 GCA_003249585.1 Deltaproteobacteria bacterium | reverse complement strand
GAAATCAGATGCGTCCGGCCAGCCCGATCCCCCATTTGAGGGAGGGCAGGCGGTAGAACCATTCGCTGTAATTGTAGAAGACCACGAAGTAGAGCTCCTGGGAGCGGTGGGAGTCCAGCTGCTTGGCCCCGAAGCCCGCCTCCACGCCGAAGCCCTTGTAATCCGACTCGTTGTCGCCCACCCAGGAGAGGTTCAGGTGGATCCCCGGGCGCGCCTCCCCTTTGGGGCCGCTGCCCACGGTGGAGACGAAGAGCTTGAGCCGTACCTCCATGATGCGGTCCCGGGCGGCGGGCAGATCGATGGCGGCCACTTCGGCTTCGGCCTCCCAGGCGGAGCTCTGGGCGGAGTCGAAGAAGATGGCCAGGGAACGCCGGGAGATGCTCAAGGCGCTGCGCCGGACGTCTATCTCCCGGTTCTCCCACCAGGAGAACCCCAGGAACCCCAGGCGCGAACTGTTCTCGAACCAGGTGACCTCGCTTCGGTCGAAGAGGGCGTGGAGGGAGGCGCTGCCCCATTTGTGATTGAGGGGATAGCCTCCCACCTCCCAGGCCAGTCGTGCCTCGCCGTCCCAGGTCATGGCGCCATAGGAGACCTGCCCGTAGACGTTGGCGTCGAGCCCCTTGAGCAGGGTCTTGCGGAGCCCGCCGCCCACAAGTCCGAAGCCCTGGGCCCCGTCGCCGTCCAGGGCGGTCGAGCCCGACACGAGCCCGTACACGTAACCGTATCGGAACTGCCAGGTGGCGCCAAGGGTGCCCGAGGAGACCTTGCCGTCGGGGCCCTTCCCCACAAGCACGAGATCGGCGTAGAGGCTGTCGGTGAAGAGGGTCTTGTCCTTCCACTCGAAGTTCTCCCCCTGGATGACGCCGTCCTTCACCATGGGATTGCGCAGGAAGTGGGCCACCTGCGCGTAGTAGCCCCGCGGCGAGGCGGCCACGAAGCCCGTCTCCTGTGCCGACGCGGCGGTACTCATGCCAAGGAACACAAGGAACGTGGACAGGGTGACGAGGGGGCGCATGGGAGAAAGTATAGCACCGATGCCGGGAACTTACAGATCTTTGCGCCGGCTGCGCCGGCTCTGCCTGACCTGGTTTCGCCAGGCGCCCTCCAGTTGCCCGCGCCCCGTGTACTTGTCGAAGCGGCCGATGATCTCGGGCGAGAGGTGCCCCGCAGGGGCGCCGGCCCAGGGGGTGCCCGGCAGGGGCATGAAGGCGTGGACGCGCGGCCGGGCGCCCTTGACGACCAGGGCGTCGATGCAGTCGAGGCTCTCGGCGAGCATGGCGGGGGACTCTCCGGGCATCCCCAGAATGAAGTCCACGATGGGGCGTAGATCGACCGCCAGCAGGTGGTCTACGGCGGCCAGCACATGGGCGACGGTGTGATGGCGGCCCATGGAGGCCAGGAGCGTATCGCTGCCGCTCTGGGCGCCCACCACCACTTCGCGGTTGTCGCAGAGCCGGGCGATGAGGGCCGACGCCTCGGCGGTGACGAACTCCGGGCGGACCTCCGAGGGAAACATGCCGAAGAGTACACGGGGGGAGGGCCCTGTGATGGCGCGGATTCCTTCGAGGAGCGCGCGAATGGGGGCGAGATTGGTCGGGGTGGCGCCTCCCCAGGCCAGGGCGTTGGGCGCCACGAACCGGTAGTGGGTGTATCCCCCGGCGTTGAGGTGCCGGACGTGGCCCAGAATGTTCTGAAGGCTGCGGTGGCGCACCTTGCCGGGAAAGAGGGCCGGCGTCTGGCAGTAGGCACAGGACCAGGGACAGCCCCGGGTGATCTCCAGGGCGCCATGGAGCCGATAGGCTTCGCTGTATGGAGGGAAGGCGTCCAGGGAGGGCAGGGGAGAGCGCCCCGGCTCGGGATTCGCCGCCGTGAGGAAGGCCGGGCCGAAGACCAGCTCTCCCGTAGTCTTCAGGTGCTCCACCAGCGCCCGCAGGGGCAGCTCACCCTCGCCGACGCATACGGCGTCGAAGCCCAGGGGCAGCAGGGTGTCGGGGGCGGCCGTGGCGTGGGGACCTCCTGCCACGTGGAGATCTCCGGGGCGCAGGGACCGGGCGCGGGCCAGCTCTTCGGCCACCTGGGGCAGGTGAGCGGAGAAGAAGGACCACAGGACGAGGTGGGGCGCCTCGGGGAGCTGCTCCAGCCCCTGTGCCTCCCTCACGAGGCGCAGGACCGGGTCGCTCCCCGGGGGCAGCAGGTCCTCCACGGCCGCGACCAGGGCGCGCACGCTGTGGCGGTTGTGGGGCGTGGTGACGAAGACGAGATCCATGGATGAGGATAGTGCCTGGGGCGGGCGCCCGGGTCAAGGAAAGCCTCGCTTGGGCCGTTGCGTCCGGACCGTCTTTGGCGTACACTGTTGCCCAAGGAGGTTTTCATGAAACAACTCTCAGTGCTGTGGGTATTGCTCCTCGCCGTGGGCTGCAGCGACTCCAAGACGTCAGCTGCCTGCTCCTCGTCCCATCTCAACCTGTGTGTGACCGAGACGGACTGCGCCGACGCCGGCGGCTTCTGGAAGGAGAGCTTCTGCCACCTCAACGAGGCCACCTCCGACGGGCCGCCCACGGGGAACCCCGACGGCGCCTGCACCATCCCCGACGGCGCGGGCCTCGAGGACACCTCCACCCCCACGGTGGTCATCGGCGACGGAACCCCCGCCAGCTGCACCAGCGAGGCCGTGGTGGCCGCCGTGGCCCAGGGCGGCATCATCACCTTCGACTGTGGCCCCGACCCCGTGGTCATCACCATGGAGGAGACGGCCAAGATCGTCAACAACACGGGGCCCGAGATCGTCATCGACGGTGGCAACCTGGTCACCCTCAACGGGGCCGGCCAACGGCGCATCCTCTACATGAACACCTGCGACCCCGACCAGGTGTGGACCACGGACCACTGCCAGGATCAGGACCACCCGCGGCTCACCATCCAGAACCTCACCTTCATCAACGGGAACGCCACGGGCATGGATCCCGACGGCGGCGGGGCCATCTTTGTGCGGGGCGGCCGCTTCAAGGTGATCAACTCCCGCTTCTACGTGAACACCTGTGACGAGACCGGGCCCGACGTGGGCGGGGGCGCCATCCGGGCCCTGAGCCAGTACGACGGCCAGCCCGTCTACATCGTGAACTCCACCTTCGGCGGCCGCGAAGACCTGGGGAACTGGTGCTCCAACGGCGCCGGTCTCTCCTCCATCGGCGTCTCCTACACGGTCATCAACTCGCTGTTCACCCACAACCTCGCCGTGGGCAACGGCGCCAACCCGGCCCAGAGCGGCACCCCCGGCGGCGGTTCGGGCGGGGCGATTTACAACGATGGGAACACCTTCACCCTGACCCTGTGCGGGACCCGCATGACCGACAACCACGCCAACGAGGGGGGCGGGGCCATCTTCTTCGTGAGCAACGACCGCTCCGGTCACCTGATCATTGAAGACTCCTCTCTTTCCAATAATCCCTCCGACGGCTTCGAGACCCAAGGGTACCCCGGGATCTTCGTCCTGGCCCATGAGGATCCCACCGTGACCAACTCCACCATCGAGTAGAACCCCGAACAAAATTGACACCCACAGTGGGGCTTTACTGGTTTGCCACCTGCGCGGCGATGGCGGAGGAAGGTGTGCCGCTACTGGGCGGCGACGGAGAAGTCGTCGATGTAGACCAGCTCGCCGGGGACGAAGCCCGTGATGTCATAGAAGCGGATACCCACGGTGGCCGTGGCTGAGGTGGGCGTGAAGGAGCCGGTGACCAGCTGCCAGGAGTCCTGGGTGGTCGGGTTGGAGAAGGTGCTGTAGCTGCCGTCGTGGGAGAGGGCGATGCGCACGTGGGTGCCCGCCGGGTGGTAGACCCACACGGAGACCTGGTAGGTGGTCCCCGCCGTCACGGAGATGGTGCGGGTATAGTCGGTGTCGCCCTGGACATCGGTGTTCACGGTCACGGCTGCAGACGAGGTCCCGCCGTGGACGATGCTCGTCTCCTCGGCCACCGAAATGCCCGTGTCCTGATCGACCCACTGGTCGGCCGCACCTGCGGTCCAGGCCTCGAAGTCGCCGTTCTCGGGGAAGACGACTGGGGCGGCGCCGGTGATGTCAGCCGTGTAGGGCGACTCGCACTCGGTCCAGGTGGCGCCCGAGTCACCTGAGAACGTGTAGTAGTAGTCGTAGGAGCCCGTGGCGTCGAAGGAGAGGGGGGCCATGTACTCGTCGTTGTTGCCGCAGTTCAGACAGAAGGCGTTGTAGACCGCCTCGGTGCACACCTCGGTGCCGTTGTCGTCGTAGCAGACGCGAGCGTCGATGGAGGGGATCTCCACGCCGGAGTTCGTGACCTGGGCGCCGTCCACGGTGCCGTAGATCTGGGCGTAGATCGTCTCCGGCGTGCCGGCGTCGCCCACGTAGCCCTGGGGACTCATGATGCCGCACCACACCACGGTGATGTCCCGCGCACAGGTGGTGCCGTCGAAGTGGTAGGTGGCCTCGCAGACGCAGGGACCGTCGGGGGTCCACTGGCCCGAGGCGCACAGGAGATCCTGGGTGCCGTGGCCGTCGCCACAGCTCTCAGCGTCCGTGTCACCATTGTGGCAGATGTCGGTGCCTGTACACTCGGCGGTGTTGTTCCAGACACCGACGTTGTCGCACAGCTGGATGAAGAACCCCTCGTCGTTGAGTCCGCAGGGGCTGGTGCCCACGCGGGTGGCGTCTTCCATGCAGCCGCCCACGGTGCAGTCGGCGGAGTCGGCCCACTGTCCGCCCGTGCAGTCCTGGTAGAGGACGCCCGTGGTGTGGCAGACGGTGGTGCCCTCCTGGCGTTCGCCGTTGAGGCAGATGTCGGTGCCGGAGCAGTCGGTGGTCAGG
>QKIM01000618.1 GCA_003249585.1 Deltaproteobacteria bacterium | reverse complement strand
CGCGCGCCTTCTGGCCCGCACCGAGGGGATCCTGTGCGGCATCTCCTCGGGAGCGGCTCTCGTGGCGGCGCTGGCCATTGCGAAAGAGCCCGAGAGCAGGGGAAAACGCATCGTCGTCGTGCTCCCGGACACGGGAGAACGCTACCTGTCGACCCCGCTCTTCGACCAGCCGTGAATCCGGATTATCAGTGATTTTTTTCCCGATGAAAATCGAATAGACCCGCCTTGGCGGGCCCTTCCTGTGACTCTTCCAAATTTCCCACGTTCATACATCATAGAAAACCCGATCAGAATTTGCAACATCTCTTTTCATATTTTTCACCGCCGGTTAATAGTCCCCGATCCGTGATGGGAAGCGGCTCGGGCTGACCGCAGGCAGGGGGCTTTTTGTTCTTTTGACTGGAGCAAAATCTGTGATATAGCCAAGGCAGGTGATGGCATGAGATTCCGAAATCATTTATTGACCATAACTCTCCTTGGCCTCGTGCAGGGCTGCTTCATCGACTCCCGAACCTACCGGGAGGAGGAGAACCAGACCCGCACCTGCACCATCGACGACGACTGTGAATTCACCGAGTCCTGCCAGGAGGGGCTCTGTGCCGTCGCGCCGGGTTGCCTCGTCTGCACCACCCTCCCCCACGCGCAGCCTGTGTGCTTTCACGGGTTGTGCATGGTTCAGGCCTGCGCGCCCGGGTGGTACAACGCCAACGGGCTCTACCTCGACGGCTGCGAGCTCGAGTGCGAAACCACCAACGACGGGATCGAGCTGTGCGATGGAGTCGACAACGACTGCGACGGTGTGATCGACGAGGACTTCAACCTCAACAACGATGCCGAACATTGCGGCAGCTGCGATCACGCCTGCGAGACGCCTCCCAACGCACGTCCCGTCTGCTCCCTGGGCGATTGTTATTTTGAGTGCCTGGAGGGATACTACGACAACGACGGATTGCCGGAAAACGGCTGTGAGGACACCGTGTGCCAGCCCACGGCGGGTGGAGTGGAGATCTGCGACCTGCGGGACAACGACTGCAACGGCGAGGTGGACGAGGGCATCGACAAGACCACGGTCGAGAGCTGCGGGCCCCTGTGCGAGACCTGCCTCTTCCCAGGTGCCGAGGCGTTCTGCATGGACGGGGTCTGCACCATGGGCGTCTGTGATGCCGACTGCCAGGACCTCAACGGGGTCGCCGCCGACGGCTGTGAGTACTGCTGCACGCCCACGGCGGGCGGCGTAGAGGTGTGCGACGGCGTCGACAACGACTGCAACGGCCTCGTGGATGAGGGGCTCACCTGCACCTGTCCCGAGGAAATGGTCAACGTGGAGTCCACCTACTGCATCGATCGCTACGAGGCCTCCCGGCCCGACGCGACGACCTGGTCCTCGGGCACGGATTCCTCCACGCCCCTCTCCGTCGCCAGCGTCATGCCCTGGCTCAACGTCTCCCTCCAGGACGCCGCCGACGCCTGCGGACGTGCGGGCAAGCGGCTGTGCACCTCCGCCGAGTGGGAGATCGCCTGCCGGGGCCCCGACGCCACGGTCTACAGTTACGGAGACACGTACGACCCCCAGGTCTGCAACGGGATAGACGCCTTCTGCCGCTGCGGCGCCGGGAGCGCGTGCGAGGACGCGGACCCCTGCCCCTACGCCCACTGCTACGACGTCTGTGGCGCTGATTTCGGACCCAAGCCCACGTCCTCCTTCCCCGGCTGTGTCAGCGGCTACGGCGTCGTCGACATCAACGGGAACGTCTGGGAGCGGGTGCAGGGGGGCACGGCCCGTGGCGGAGCCTACAACTGCCCCGACTCCGAGAAGTTCCACGAGTGCTCCTTTGTGGCCGACTGGGGGACCTCGGCACGTACCAACTTCGGGTTCCGTTGCTGCTGCAGCGGCAACGACTGTCCCCAGTGAGGAGAGACATGGAGTCCGACCGACCGAGGAAACTGCCCTTCAGAGAGCTCGCCCTGAGCTGGGTGTGGGCACTGGTCATCGTCGCCTGCTCCACGGGCGTGGCACTGGCCTTCAACGCGCTTCGGGACAACGGTCTGCCCCTGGTCCGCCGGGCGCCCTTCGACCTGTACACCGACTGCCCCGAGCTCTCGGGGGAGATCCCCATGATCACCCTGAGGCGGCTCCCGGTGGGGGCGAAAAAAGTCGTCTACATGGACGCCCGCATGGCCCTCGCGCACGTCACGGAGCACATCCCGGGCGCCCTCTTCATGCCCATGTACCCCATTGATCTCCCGGACTTCTCCACCCTGGCCAACCTCCCCAAGGGGACCTGGATCGTGGTCTACGGGACCGACAACCTGCAGAGCAACAAACGTCTGGTGACCGCCCTCATGGGCAAGACGGTCCGCGGTGTCTATCTGCTGGAGGGTGGTCTCAAGGCCTGGAAGGCCGCCGGGCGTCCCACCGTGAAACAGCCTCCCCAGGTGCTCAGTGCTCCCAAGGCCTTGGAGTTCAACCCCTTCTATGTGGACGCCCGTGACGAGGACGCCTTCGCCGCAGGGAGCGCCCGGGGCGCCGTGAATCTCCCCTTCGACACCACGCTGCCCCCGGAGAAGAAGGTCCTCGCCCGTCTGCGCTCCATGAAGCGTCCCCTGTTTGTTTACGACGACGGGACCAAAAAGGACGCGGATTCTCCCGCCCTCGGCGTGGCGGCGGATCTCATGGCCCGCGGCTTCACCCAGGTGACCGTCATCGAGGGCGGCCTGCCCGCGCTCAAGGCCGCCGGGATCAAGATCGTGAAATCCAAGGAGGCCCCATGAGCACCGAGTCCCTCCCCGTGCGTTTCGTGCATCACTACAGCCACTCGGTGATCGGACTGTACTTCCGTCTCGTGGTGGGGCTGGTCTTCATCCTGGCGGCCATCCCCAAGATCGTGGATCCGGGACCCTTCGCCTGGTCCATCGCCATGTACCAGATGCTCCACTACAGCAACATCCACCTGCTCGCGGTGATCCTCCCGTGGGTGGAGCTCTTCGCCGGGATCTGCCTCATTCTGGGGCTGCGCACCCGGGGGGCCGCCGTGGTGGTGTGCGGCATGCTGGTCATGTTCATCTTGGCCATCTCCTTCGCCATCATCAATAAAATAGAGATGTCCGGCTGCGGCTGCTTCTCCCAGGAGGGCGCTCGGGCCCTCGAGGCCCACCGCAGCGAAATGGGAACATCCCTGCTCGTCCGAGACCTCGCCATGTTCTTCATGACGGGCTATGTCTGGCTCTTCGACCGGGGTCGGCTGGGGCTCGACGGGCTTTTGGAAAGGTTCAAGAAATGAGAGCAGCGCTCCTCGTCCTCCTCTTCATCGCCGTGCCTCTCACGGCCCGCGGGAACATCCCCTGGGGTCGGGTCATCGGGGCCGACACCTCCTCCCTCTCCGCTTCCGACAAGCAGAAGGCAGCCACCCTCATGGGGCAGACAACCTGCTACTACGGCTGCTCGAGCAGCGTGGCCGAGTGTCTGAAGACGGCCCCGGGCTGCCTCACGGCGAGGCACCTCGCCGGGCACATCGTACGCATGGTCCAGGCGGGGCGCAGCGACAAGGAGATCAAGCGGGCCGTCATGCTGCGGGCAAAGTCGGCGCATCCCTTCAGAAAGTATAAAATAAAGACCAATAAATCCCAGTGCCTCGGGAACCCGGACACGGCCAAGGTGGTCATCTTCGCCTACTCGGATTTCCAGTGCCCCTTTTGCACCATCATCCTGCCGCGCCTGGAGGCCATGGTGAAAAAACGCAGCGACACGGCCCTGTGCTTCAAGCACTTCCCCACCCAGGTCCACGGGAGCGGGACCATCCTCGCCTCCATCTCCGCCGTCGCCGCTGCTCTCCAGGGCAAGTTCTGGGCCTACCACGACCTGCTCTACAAAAACCGCAAGAACCAGTCTCCCGAGGAGCTCGTGGGCTACGCCCGCAAGGCTGGGCTGGACATGGCACGCTACAAGCGGGACATCGCCTCCCGCAAGGTGAAAAGGCTGGTGGCCAGAGAGAAGCAGGAGGGGCTTGGGTTCAAGGTCAAGGGGACCCCCACCCTCTTCTTCAATGGAAAGATGTACTTCGGACGCAAGGACGCCGCCATCCTGGCCGACCGCATCGCCGAGGAGCTCTTCCTGGCAAAGGGCAAGAAATAGTTTATGCCCCTTGTCCTCGCCCTCCTCCTCACCCTGACCGCCGCTCCAAACGGAGAGCAGCGTGCCCGGGCGCGTCTCGTCCACTCACGCGGACAGCTCGCCTACGCCCAGGGGGATCTGAACCGGGCCAAGGCCTCATTTGCCAGGGCCACGACCCTGGACCCCGCCTTCATCGAGCCCTGGTACTGGCTGGGGATTACCTGTGAACGGCTGGGAGACCTGCCCGGTGCGGAGAAGGCGCTCCTCAGGGCGGTGGAGAGCGGTGGAGAGCCCACGGGCCCGGTGCTCAAGCTCCTGGGGAGCGTGCAGGTCCGGCTCAAGAAATTCACCTGGGCCATGCGCAGCCTCTCGGGGGCCCGGGAGCTCCTGCCTTTGGACCGGGACGTGATGCTGCTCCTGGCCTACTGCCTCGTCCACATGGAGGAGTATGAGGACGCCGCGAAGCTGCTGTCCGTGGTCCTCAAAAAAGGGGACGCAGACCAGCGGGCCCGGGCCCGGGTGCTCCTGGGAATCCTGAACTACCGCACGAAGAAGCTGGCCCGCGCCCGCATGCTCATCGCGCGGGGAGATCGTTTTCCCGGGCTCAGGGATCGTCTCCTCTCCCTGATCATGCGCAAGGAACTGGGACTCAGGCGCGGGTACGGCGGGACGGTCTCCCTCTCCCTGGGCTTCGACTCCAACCCGGCCCTCAACGCCGACCCCGATCGGT
>QKIM01000598.1 GCA_003249585.1 Deltaproteobacteria bacterium | reverse complement strand
GGCCCCGTCATACGCGAACTGGACGCCCCGAACCCGGAGACAAGACTCGGCCTCCGGCAGTCGGTTCCGGTTTCCCGCGGGCGGGAAGGACCATTCGAGCACTTCCCGCAGACGATCCAAGGCAGCGGCGCCGCGCTGCACCAGACTCAGGGTCCAGCCGAGGGCAACCATGGGCCAGGTCAGCATGGCGAGGTAGGCGTTGAAGGCGACGAAGTCTCCCAGGGTGAGGGCCCCTCGGGAGACCCAGTACCCGCCGAGTCCGAGCACGGCCACGTGCCCTAGTCCGGCCATGACCCCGACCATGGGGAAGAGCAGCGCCCAGGTCCGGATGACCTCAGCCTGAGCGTCCCGAGCCGACTGATTCAACGCCTCGAAACGCTGCTCCTGCCACGCCTCGCGACGGTAGGCTCGCACCACCCGGATTCCGGTCAGGGCTTCCTGGACCAGGCCCGAGAGGTCGCCGGCGCGCTCGTTGGCTGCGAGGTAGCGGCGGTGAAGTCGCGGGGAGTAACGCCGCACTGCCACGGAGACCACGGGAAACGGAGCGAGGGCGATCAGGGTCAGGAGGGGGTGGATCTTCCACAGGAGAACCGTGGCGGCGACCAGGAGGACGACGGTTTGGAGGAAGTTGAGCGCGCCGGCTCCCAAGAAGAGGCGAATGTCCTGCAAGTCGCGCGTGGCCCGGCTGACGAAATCCCCTTTCCTTCCAGCCTCGATTCGGCCAGCTGGAAGGCGGATCAAGCGGTCAAAATAGGCCCCTCGAAGGTCGTGCTCAACCCGCCGTGAGCTGCCCAGGAACAACTGGCGAGAGACGAATTTGGCCACAGCCTGCCCCAACGCCAGGGCCGCGAACAGGGCCGTGTAGCGGAGCAGGAGGTCGGTGGGTTGGACCGTCTTGAGGGAGTCGACCGCCGAGCGCAAGACCATGGGTGCAGCGAGTTGGAACGCACTCGCCACCACCAAGGCGGCCGAACCCAGGAGAAACGGGAAGAGATGGGGGCGGAGGAAAGGTACGAGGGGAGCGAACTGGCCGATGTCGCTGCCCCCTCAGGTGCCTGCGCCTGCCTTGGCGCCCACCGGGCGAGCGCTGAACTTCTCGACGCCGTCGGGCGGTGAGGGGAAGACGACCATGAACGCCACCCGGCCCCCTGGGGGTACCTCCATGTTACTCATGGCTTGCCCGACTTCGTTTTGCAGGCGGGCCTCGATGGTCTGGTCGGAGAGAGAGGACATCTCTGCTTCCGACAGGACGTTGCCGCAGAACACCTCGCGGCTGGCCAAGGCTGCGCCGTTACTGCCGTACAGCGTGCCTTCCACCCGCAGAAGGCTCTGGGGATTCGTGGAACGGTTGATCAGGTCGCCCCGGATGACGAACGCCCGGCGTCCGGAGGACAGGTTGAGGTAGTCGCCGCTCAGCCCCTCCACGTTGAACCGCGCCTCGATCTGCCGGCTCTGCCACAGAGCTCGGATCCTGGTTGGGTTCAGGAAAGTAAAGGCCTCAGGGTGGAGGGAGAGGTTGTACCCGGTGTACCCGAGAGCGCCAAGGGCCACGAGGACGACGACCCAAAAGAGCGGCGAGCGCCTCCGGTCCCGTGCAACGATGGGCGAGGGCTTGCCCGGGGCCTCTTGCCGGCGAGGCCCCCGCTGGATGTCCAAGCGGGGCACTTCGTCCGTCAGCCCCTGTACCGGCATCTCCCCGCCGCGGCGTGAGAGCAGATCCTCTTCCCGGACCCGCTCTACGGACTCGGTCGATGAGTCCACCCCTTGCAAGGGTTCGCCCCGAAGGTCCAGGTCTTTGTCCAGGTCGTCGAAATCTCCCAGGTCGAGTTCCCCGAGGGAGGCCATGTCGTCGTCCGAGAGCCCATCGAGCTTGCCGAACTCGGACTCTTCGCCGGAAGACGGTTGGTCCGGCTCCGGTTGGGCTTGAAAGTCGAAGTCGTCGAAGCGCGCTTCGGGAAGGCTTTCGGAGCTCTCGACAGGCGGTTGGGGAGCCGACTTGTCCTCGGCGAACAGATCATCGCTCAAACCCGGAAAGTCGGGCTCGGCCGGTGGCGGGTTCTCCTCCGCAGGCTTGCTGGAACGCATCCGCACGCCGAAGACGTGGCCGCATTGGGAGCAGCGTACCTTTACCGCACCTCGAGCCAGCTTCTCATCCGGCACGTCGTACTGCGTCTGGCATCGATTGCAGGCAACCCGCATGGGACCTCTCGAAGAGACTTTTTTCCTCAGGTTCTCAAAACTTCGGGAATACTAGCCGAAGAGATACGGTGGTGCAAGGCAAGCTACCCCTCAGAAACGCGAGGAGAGATGCGACAGGGGACAGCTCGGGCGGACCTGGAGGAGCGCAGACTGCTCGCCCTGCTCGAGCGGCGCAGTGAAGAACTCGAGACCCTGGTAGGGATCGGCAAAGCGCTCACCTCCACCCTGGATCTGCGAGAGGTCCTGGGGGCTATCATGGAGAAGGTGAGTCTGCTCCTGCGGCCCAAGAACTGGTCTCTCCTCCTCGTGGACGAGGGGAGCGGCGATCTGCGTTTTGAGATCGCGGTCTCGCCCGCCGCGACGCAACTCAAGGACATCCGCCTCAAGAAGGGGGAAGGGATTGCCGGCTGGGTGGCGCTCCACGGGGAGCCGCTGCTCATCCCGGATGTGACGGCGGATCCGAGATTTGCGCCCGAGGTGGACCAAGCGGTGGCGTTCACGACGCGATCCATCGTGTGCGTGCCGCTCAAGAGCAAGAACCGGGTTCTCGGGGTCGTCGAACTGCTGAACAACCTGGATGAGGGGGAGTTCTCCGAAGCCGATCTGAAGATTCTCTCTACGATCGCCGACTTTGCCGCGATCGCCATCGAAAACGCGCGGTATTTTGAGCAAGTCCGGGAACTGATCATCACCGACGACCTGACCGGCCTGTACAACGCGCGCCATCTGCTGGACGTCCTGGATTACGAAGTGGACCGGGCGAAGCGCTACGCCCACCCCCTTTCCCTCGTCTTCCTCGACCTGGATTACTTCAAACAGATCAACGACACCCACGGACATCTCGTCGGCAGCCGGCTGCTCACCGAGATGGGACACCTCATCCGCCGGTCCATCCGGTCAACGGATGTGGCAGCCCGGTACGGGGGGGGCGAGTTTGTGATCGTGCTCCCCAATACGACCAAGGAGGGTGCCGTCACGGTGGCGAGCAACCTGCGCGAGCGGATCAAGGAAAACTTCTTCCTTGTGGATCAGGGTTACCGGGTGCGCATTACGGCCAGCTTCGGTGTCGCCACCTACCCGGAGGATGCCCAGACCAAGCTCGCCCTGATCCGGTTGGCGGACCAGGCCATGTACCGAGTCAAGGAGAGCACGCGGGACGCCGTGCTCCCTGCCTGACACGAATCACGGCGTCGCCCGTCTCTTCCCTGTCGACAAAACCCTGGACGTAACCCAGGCGCTTCCGTACCCTAAGCGACCCCATTCTGTCCGGAGGTCGCAACCCCCATGGACATCTCCCCAAGCCGGGTCCGCGAAGAAACCCTACATCGCCGTACTTTTGCCATCATCTCTCACCCCGACGCGGGGAAGACGACGCTCACGGAGAAGCTCCTCCTCTACGGCGGCGCGATCCACCTCGCCGGGGCCGTAAAGGCTCGCCGGGCAGCGCGGCACGCAACCTCCGACTGGATGGAGATCGAGAAGCAACGCGGCATCTCGGTCACCTCGAGCGTGTTGCAGTTCGAGTACGGTGGTTACCGCATCAACATCCTGGATACGCCAGGGCACCAAGACTTCTCGGAGGACACCTATCGCACGCTCACCGCCGCCGACGCGGCGGTGATGCTGATGGACTGCGCCAAGGGCGTCGAGGCCCAGACGATCAAGCTCTTCAAGGTCTGCGCGCTCCGGGGCATTCCCATCTTCACCTTCGTCAACAAGCTCGACCGCGAAGGACGTCCCCCCTTGGAGCTGCTCACCGAGATTGAGGACGTGCTCGGCATCGCCGCGTGTCCAGTCAATTGGCCGTTGGGCATGGGCAAGCGCTTCCGCGGCGTGTACGACCTGAAGCGGCGCTTGGTTCGCCTCTTCGACGCCGGGGAGCACGGGCAGAAGCGGGTCGCCTCCCGGGTGACCGGGCCGGACGACCCGTCCTTGGTCGCCCTGCTCAGCGCCGAGGACCGCGCCTCGTTCCGGGACGAGGTGGAGCTGATTGAGGGCGCGGGGGAGGCGATGGACCCCGAGCGGGTCGGCGCCGGCCAGCTCACCCCGGTCTTCTTCGGCAGCGCCATGACCAACTTCGGGGTGGAGCCGTTCCTGCAGGATTTCCTCGAGATGGCACCGGCGCCGAGTGCCCGGGCCTCGGATCAAGGGTCGGTCGCGACCGACGACCCACGGTTCTCCGGGTTCGTGTTCAAGATCCAGGCCAACATGGATCCTCAACACCGGGATCGGGTGGCGTTCGTGCGGGTCTGTTCGGGGCACTTCCGCAAGGGCATGAAGGTGCGCCACAGCCGCCTGGGCCGCGACATCACCCTGGCCCTACCGCTCCAATTCATGGCTCAGGAACGCGTCTTGGTGGAGGAAGCCTTCCCGGGCGACGTGGTCGGCATCCACGACCGGGGGAACTTGCACATCGGCGACACCCTCGCCGAGGGCCGCGAACTTCGCTTCGAGGGGGTGCCCCACTTCTCCCCGGAGCACTTCTCCCGGGTGCGCATCAAGAACGCCCTGAAGCAGAAGCAACTCCAGAAGGGCCTGCAGCAGCTCAGCGAGGAGGGGGCCATCCAGGTCTTCCGTCAGCCCCACGGGGACAAAGACCCGATCGTGGGCGCCGTGGGGGTGCTCCAATTCGAGGTGCTCAAGTA
>QKIM01000261.1 GCA_003249585.1 Deltaproteobacteria bacterium | reverse complement strand
GGCGCAGAGATCAGCACCTTGCCTCTATGGGGAATCTTGAGAATGTATTTATCCGACATGCGCCCTTCAAAGACCTTGTCCAGGTTCCCGATGGTGCCCGCCTTGAGCAGGGGGAGCGTTCTGGTCAACAGGGCCAGGGTGGCCTCGGTCGGGTCCAGGTATTCGCGGTCCCAGGTGACTTTTGTGCCTTTGGGAAGGGTGACGGTGCGGTGTCGAGCCGCGGTCTTCCCGTCGGGCTTTTTCACGGTGGAGACGGACATCGTCACGCCACGAGACGACATGCTCCTGGGCTTTGCCATGGCGGGAGACCGGCCCGCGGACGAGGTCGCCGGTGCGGGCATGCCTTTGGACACGGTTCCCCTGGCGGAGGGCGTTTTTTCCCTTGGTGGAGCCTCGTGAGCGCCTTTCTCTCCACACCCGAACACCAGACCGGAAACCACACACAACAAGGCCGCTCTCCGCATAGGTCACCTCCTGCGTCCGCCGGACGCGCGCTCAGATGCGCCATGGTATCAATTCTTCACGTCTCACTCCAAGGGAAATCTGCGGTGGAGGGATCTTGGCACCGTGGTTATGGCGACCAGCGCAGGCACCACGGATAGCCGGCCCCGTCCAGGAGGCACAGGTGGCTCCTCGCCATGACCATATCCCTGACGCCGCCGGGGGGAGCGGGCAGGTCCGTGAGGACAAAGGAGAGGAGGTCGTATGGGAGCTGGCATCCGCGGGTCCGTATGGTGCCTTCTGGGCCATCGTACCCCAGGTAAGCCCGTGGGAAGCAGAGCAGACGGCCCGTGGTGGTCACGGCGCACACGCGCTCCGGTCCCGGGTGGACCGAGCGGAACCGGAGCGACTTTTCCGCGCCGATGGCACGCCCCCCGAGCTGCACGGGACAGTCGAGGTTGAAGCAGTAGAGCCGCTGATCCACGGTGAGGGCGCAGGCCGCCTTGCCCCACTGGGAGAGTGTCGCGATCCTGGGCTTCCCTCGCAGGTTCACCTGGCGGGGGACCTCGCCCAGGGGGAGGCGGTAGGAGAGGCACGGTGCGCCGATGTGCTCCCGGGTCTCGGACATAACAGCCCGGATCTTTTTGGCGGCACGGCGAGGCCACAACTGGCGCGCATGCGATTCGGCATCGATCTCCTCTCGCAGTGTGCGGATCTTCGCGTGCAACGCCCGTGCCCTGGCATCCAGCTTTCGGCCCGTTCTCAGTCTGACAGCGAACTCCCTCTGCAAGGCTATCCAGCGGGCCACCTTCATCTTGAACTGTGCGACAGCGCTCCGGGAGACATACTTTTCCCCTTCGGCGCGCAGCCGCTTGAGTTTTTCGCGCCTTACGGTCCCTTCCTGCACCATTTTATCGAAACACGTCTCGCGCAAGGCCGCATTGTCGGCGGCGGATGCCGGGCTCTTCCGGCCGCTCGCTCCGAGGGTGAAGAGGTTCCCCGCGATGTCCGCCAGCAGGAGGAAGTCTCTGCGCTGGACCAGCGCCGAGTAGGAGTGCCCACGGACGCCGCCGGGGGTGCGGCTGCGCCATGCGCCCCGTTCAGGGCCGCGCCCCCTTTGTTCCCACAGCTGGAGGCGTCCCGTGGGATCCAGGGAGGCCCAGCGTCCCGAGAGGGTTTGTCCCCACGCGAAGAAGCCGGTGAGGGTGCTCCCGGAGAGGCGACGCGGGAAGGGGAGTGTCAGGGGGCGTCTCAGAAGATAGACGCGGTGCCGATCCCGTCTGGACCGCCGTGACGCTACTGTTTTCCCATCATACTCCAGGGAAAGACGCGGGGAAGCGAAATCCCTGAAGCCGACAATCAGGTACGTATGAAACCCCTTGTTTCCCGTTCGGGCCGTGGGACTTCCACCTCGGGCCATGAGGTGGGAGACGCCGGTCCCCATGTAGTCCAGCCTTCGGAGCCCCTCTCCTGGCCCGCTGCATGCCTTGTTGGGCGCACTCCCCCAGCTGTAGGCCCGCCCCTCGGCGTCCAGGGCGAAGAAACCGTCCTCCCTGGGGAAGAGCCGTTTCAGCCCGAGCCCCTTCGGGCCGGCGACCCGGACCAGCTTCCCCACCGGGAGCGCGTCAAGGCTCCCCCTGGCCAGGAGGGGAGGGCAGGTGGCACGCACGTAGGGCTTTGGTGAGGCAGGCCCCTTTGGGCCCGTGGGCGCCGTCTTGCCCGTGCAGCCGCTGGCCAGGAGGGAGAGGAGCACGGCGCAGGTGATGCTGAGGCGAGGTGTCGTCATGTCAGTCTCCACGTCGCACGTGTTTCTGTTTGCATATGGTGTCAGCGGGAATGCATCTCCATATTCGAACACTACCATGAAAAGGTCAAGATCGGAGGTCCCATGGACAGGCGAAGCTGAAAAGGGGCGCCGCATCATTGGGGCCGGCGGCAGCCTGTAAACGAGAGCTCTCCCGAGAGCCTGCCGACAGGATCGGAGGCGGCGGTGTCCCCCGTGAAGGTTCCTGTACCACAATCCAGAGAGAGGGTCCCCGCGACTGCTTTTCGCCCGTCCTCGCCCACTTTGGCCTGGAACGTAAGTCTCTGGCTCGAGCATGGCTCGAAGGTCATGAAACGGGACTTGACAGGTTCGCGGATCATGGTGATGGGAGGGTTTGGGGCGAGCCTGAACACCATCGGCGCGTTTGACGTCAAGGGGATCTCGATGGTCGAGTCGGGGAGCTGCGCATCGGTGATGGTGAGGGTCGCTTCGTCGGAAGAGAGTCGACAGGTTCCCACGGTGAATGAGGCGTGCGAGCTGTCTGTTTTGTCCAGACCAATGAGGGGATGGTAGGTGATCTCTCCCGACCCATAGGGAGACTTTGGGGGACCCGGGGTCGAATCGACGGTCGCCAGGACGATGAAGACGATGAGGAGAAAAATGGCGAGGGATATGTACCCGATGGTGTGGAGGTGGCGAGTGCGCCGCCTTTCCCGAGCCGCAGCGGGAACTTCGGCACTGCGCCCAAGGACCCAGGTGCCGGGGAAGACCGCGTTGTGCCCCCGGGCGAGGATCGGTGCGACGTAGGAGGCCGTGTTGCAGTAGGTACATCGGGCGTAGTTGCGCTGGTTGGGCTCGTCCAGGTGTGCTCCGCACTGGGGGCAGAGGATCGCCTGGACTGCGTCGCCGTCATGCCTCGTGACCTTTGCTGCCGTGTACCCCGCAGATACCTCGGCTGGGGCGCAGAGCGTCATGGCTTCGACGCCGGCCAGGTCCTCGGGTCTGGGGTGGTGATGGGAAACCTGGCAGGAGGGACAGACGAGAGTGTCATTCTCGTTCTCCGCGTTGATCAGGGGCGTCCGGCAGCTGGGGCATCGTGGCTGGGCCACGGTGAGGGTGACGTCGAAGGCTCCCTCGGTGAAGACGAGGTCCGTCCCCGTGACACCGCAGGCCCGCAGGGAGTCCAGGGTCTTCCCGGTGAACCCGGTGGCCTCGTCGAGGGGTTCTTCCGGATGCCGGCGACTGTGAAGGTCGAGGAGCCTTCGCGCAGTGGACAGGATGGGGCCCCACGGGACTGGCGGGACCTTTTGCCCGATACCGCAGTGATGGCAGGGAGCGGTCTCCCAGCCGGGAGCGAAGGGAACTCCGAACCCGCATGCCCGGCACTCAAAGGAGACTGTCAGGAGTCCCCACCCCCCGGTAAGGTGGCCCGCCTGGTCAGACCCGGGAGCATGCCCGGCATAGGGGGTGCCGCAGGATGGGCATGCGCTCTCATGGCTGGCCCGGATACTGCCGCAGACGTCACAGATTGCAGATGTCATGATAGGGGGCTCCCGGCTGGTTAATAGCCTTTGGGATACGATAAAAGCCGGCTTCCTGCAAGGGGAGCTCTGCTCCTGGCCCCGCCGAACCGATGATCGCCGACCACGTCTTCTTGGTGACCTGGCCCCTCAGGTCGCAGGGTCCACGCCGCCGCCCCTTGGAAATTCGCCGGTGGATGAGCCATAACGATAAGAAATATATGGTGATTTAGCGTGAATGACCTGGCTGTTTTTTTGCCCCCAGGGCCTCGGAGAGGGCACCATGGAGGGGTCGCAGGGGGAGGGGGCTTTATTAAAATAGTGGGTAGGGGGAAAAACGTCACCAACGGCCTGTGTGGAGCCCTGGGGGGCATTGTGGAGAAAAAACAGCCTCCCGGAGGGCTGAGCCCCATGGGATGTGCTCCACCGTGTCGTCCTCGCGAAGGCGGGGACCATTTGAGTGAGGCGTCGAGGGCCTTGATCCAGGTCAATGACCGCGCCGGTCATCCGGGGTACTATGGCCCCAGGTACCGGCGCCGGATGCCCCGCCGCCGAGAGCCCCCGAGGAGTCCACGATGCAGATCCACACCCTTGCCGACACCCCCGTCATGGAGAACGCCCACGGCGTCGACGCCCGCAACCTGTACAGCACCGAAGACGCCATGGTCACGGTCATCACGCTCGCGCCCGGACAGTCGCTGCGCCGCCACATCACCCCCGTGGACGTGGCCTTCTACGTCCTCGAAGGGGAGGGCGTCGTGGAGGTGGGCGACGAGAAGCGCACCGTCGGGAACCACACCCTCGTGGAGAGCCCCCGGGACATCGTGCACTGTTGGTACAACGAGAGCGCCGCGCCCCTGCGGTTCATGGTGATCAAGGCGCCCCGCCCCGTCAGGAAGACGGTCTTCGTTTCCGCCTGAGCGTGGGCTACTGCTCCAGTCTGGCGCAGGCGTCCTCGCCCTCGGCGGTCTTGGAACGGTGGAGGGCCTTGAGGGGAGCCAGCTTCAGCGCCTCGGTCAGGGCCCTCTTGTCGAGCCGTGTGAGCTTCGAGCCGCCAGCCTCCAGCCGAAGGAAGATGGTCTCGAGCGTGCAGCTCATGGCGCTCCCCATGGAGGCCGCCGAATCGGAGTT
>QKIM01000439.1 GCA_003249585.1 Deltaproteobacteria bacterium | reverse complement strand
TGGCCTTCGCCGGCCTGGACCGTCTGTGTCGCCCGTGGATTGTTGGGCTGACGTTGATCCCCGCGGGGTTCCTTCTCTTCGTCCAGTGGCAGGGGGGGCTGGTCACGGGTTATGTGGAAACGTCCTACGGTACCAACGGCGTGTGGAGCAGTTCGTCCTGGTCCGCACTCTTCTATGCCCACCACGTTATCTTCGCCCTCGGGACGGCGACTGTGCTGATACTCACCGGTGTGCGTGCCGTACACCCCACACAGCGACGGCACGGTCGGATTCTGGCATGGCTCATTGGCTCTATGTTTGCCTTCGGGTTTGCGACGGAGATCATCATCCCAACGTGGTTTTTACCCCGGTGGCCCAACATGGGGCAGCTGGCACTGCTCCCCGTTGTGCCGCTGGGAATCTACGCCATTGAGCGGCTGGATCTGCTGGGCCATCTCCCGAGCGGAATGACCCGCTCCATTTTCCGGGACATGTCAGATGGGGGCCTGCTGCTGGACAGCCGTGGCCTCGTGCGGCGAGCGAATCCGGCCTTTCTGAAGATGGTCGGCCTGCCATGGGCCAAGGTGCGTGACCGCCCGATCAGTGAGCTCATCACCTCGGAGTCGTGGACGGAGCGGGACGGGCTGGAGTCTCTGCGAGGTGGGGGAGAGGCTGGAAGAATCGAGCGCTCAGGGGGAGACGAGCGCCTGGTCCTCGTCAGCAGGGTGAGCCTGGGAGAGGTGCTCGCAACGTTTCAGGGGAGCATCTGCCTGGTCAAGGACATGTCTCCTCATATCGGGCATCTCCTGACGCTTCGGGAGGCCGTACGGGCTCTGGACGAGACGAACAGCAAGCAGCAGGAAATTCGGACCGCCAAGGAGACACTGGCAGAGCAGACCCTGACGGCCTCCCGGGAGAAGACCCGCTTTCTGGCAGCCATGAGCCATGAGATACGCACACCCCTGAACGGCATCACGCTGGCGGCGCCGCTTTTGCAGTACACTCTGGAGGAGGAGCGGCAGCGGGAGCTGCTCTCCTCGGTCTTCAGTTCCGTGGATGTGCTGCGAAAGATCATTGATGACGTGATCGATCTGGCCCAGGTGGAGCGGGGTGAGCTGGTGACCAGGACACGGCCTTTCAACCCCGTGGCGGTGGCCCGGGATGCGCTCCGGCTCTTCACTCCCCAGATCACGGACAGCTCGGTCTCGCTCCAGTTGGTCGAGACCAGGGCACCCCAAAAGGTAATGGGAGATCCTGATCGTGTGGGGCAGATCCTGGTCAACCTCATAGGGAATGCTCTCAAATTCACGGGAGAGGGGCGGATCACCGTGACCGTCTCGACTGTGGAGCGGGAGGACCTCCAATATGTGGAGTTCGCCGTCGCCGATACGGGGATCGGGATCTCTCCCGATGCGCTGGACAGGGTCTTCGAACGGTATGCCCAGGAGCACCGGGGGGAGACCTCGACGATGGGCGGAGCCGGGCTGGGGCTGCATATAAGCCGTGCGTGGGTTGAGCGGATGGGGGGGGAGATGGGGGCCAGCCTCGGGGTGTGCGGCGGTACAACCGTCAGTTTTCTTCTCCCCGTAAAGGGAATACAAGGAGTGGTACATGCAGAGAAATGATGGCAGAAGCGTGGAACAGTTGCGTCCGGTCTCCTTTGAAATCGGGATCCAGCGGGATCCGGCCGGGTCCGTCCTCGTCCGTTTCGGGAACACTGCGGTGATCTGTGCAGCGACAGTCTCCGATTCCGTTCCGGAGTGGTTGAGGGGGCGTGGCCGTGGGTGGGTGACCGCCGAGTACTCTATGCTGCCCGGATCCTCGGGGAGCCGTATCCCCCGAAAGACGCAGGGGCGGGGGACGGAGATCCAGCGGCTCATCGGCCGTGCGCTCCGAGGGGCGGTAGATCTCGAAGCGCTCGGAGAACGGCTTGTCACTGTGGACTGTGATGTGCTGCAGGCCGATGGTGGGACACGGACCGCATCCATCACGGGGGGGTACGTGGCGCTCGCGCTGGCCGTCCGGAAGTTGAGGGACGGTGGGAGCCTCGCAGCGGATCCGATCACGGGCGGAGTGGCCTCCGTGAGCTGTGGGGTCGTAGGGGGCGTTCCCATGCTGGACCTTGACTACTCCGAGGACTCTGAGGCTGAAGTGGACATGAACTTCGTCATGGACCACGGCGGCCGCTATGTGGAGATTCAGGGAACCGGGGAGGGGAGAGGGTTTACTTCAGAGGAGCTGGAGGAGATGCGGCGTCTTGCGGGGAAGGGAATCGGAGAACTCATCGCTCTTCAGCGGCAGGTCCTCGGCGCCTAGCGGATCACTCATCGGTTCTGACGGGGGCGGGGGCGCTCTTCCCGGTGAGCATCCCCAGCTGGTCCATGAAGAACAGGTACTCGTCCGTGGCAGAGGCGACCCTCTTCTTCACCATGTCTCCACCGCCGTGGCCCGCGTTTTTCTCCAGGCGCAGGAAGATGGGGTTTTTCGCATCGCCCTGGGCGTATTCGAGCATGGCGACGAACTTGCGCGCGTGCATGGGGTCTACGCGGTCGTCGGAGTCGGCGGTGTTCATGAGCAGGGAGGGGTATTTCGTCCCCTGGGAGACATGGTGGTAGGGGGAGTAGGCGTAGAGGTAGTGGAACTGGTCCACCTTGTCTGCGGAGCCATACTCGGAGATCCAGGTCTTCCCCGAACCGAAGAGGTGATAGCGGACCATATCCAGCAGAGGCACGTGACAGGAGACGGCCTTGAAGAGCTTTGGAGCCTGGACCATGGCCGCGCCTACGAGCAGCCCGCCGTTGGAGCCTCCGCGGATGGCGAGGCGCGATGCGCTGGTGTATTTCTTGTCGATGAGGAATTTGGCTGCTGCGATGAAGTCATCGAAGACGTTCTGCTTTTTGCTCAGCATCCCCGCCTTGTGCCAGTCCTCGCCATACTCGCCACCGCCGCGGAGGTTGGGGATGGCGATGGCGCCACCCCGCTCCAGCCACAGGATACGGGATGGGCGGAAGGTCGGGGTGAGGCTGATGTTGAAACCTCCGTAGCCGTAAAGGATGAAGGGGGTCGTGCCGTCCATGGCGAACTCCTTCTTGCGGATGATGAACATGGTCACCCTGGTGCCATCCTTGGAGTAGTATTCGACCTGGTCCGTCACATAGGGCCCGGGTGAGAAGGGGAGCTTGACGCTGGAGTACAGGGTCGACCCGCCATTTTTGACACTCGTTTTGTAGATGGTGGGCGGTGCCGTGAAGGAGGAGAAGGCGTAGTAGGCTTCATCATACAAGGGGTTGCCGTGGAGCCCGCCCGTGGATCCGATGCCGGGGAGGGTTACCTCCCGCACCTTCTTTCCACTGAGTTCGACGATCTCGAGCCTCGAGGAGGCCTTCTTCAGGTAGACGAGACCGAGCTTGCCGCCCACCACGGAGAAGGACTGGAGAACCGCATCGGCTCTGGCAGGGACGATCTCTTTCCATGACTTGCGGTTGAGGCGGTTCGGGTTCACCTTGAAGAGGCTGTACCTGGGGGAGGAGGCGTTGGTGAGGACATAGAAGTTCCCCTTGAAATACTGCACCTCGTACATGGCGTTGGTGTTCTTGGCGAGTGTACGGAACTTTCCGCCGCCCCGCAGATCCTTGAAGTAGACATCCATGTTTGACCAGCCGAACATGATGTAGACCATGAGATAGCGGCCGTCCTGGAAGGTCTGGGGGAAGATGAACCTGCGAGGATCCCCGGTTTTGGGGTGGATCAGCCGGTCCTTGGCGGGGGCGGTGCCCACCTTGTGGTAATACACCTCGGCGTGGCCAGGGAGCTCTGCAGTCTTGATGGTCTTGTCCTGCGGGAGCCGCGTGTAGTAGAAACCCTTGCCGGTCCTGTCCCACTCGGCCGAGGCGTACTTGCAGCCGGGAATGGTGTCCGAGGTCAACTGCTTGCCCGTGGCGACCTCCATGAGCCGCATCTCGGCGCTGTCGGCGTTGTTCTTGCTCACCTTGTAGGCGGCCAGCTTGCCATCGTAGGAGACGAAGATCCCCTTGACGGAGATGGTGCCGTCTGTGCTCATGGTGTTGGGATCCAGGAGCACCTTCTCCTCGCCGTTCTCCCCTTCCTTCCAGTAATAGACGGTCTTCTCCTTGCTGGCGTGTCTCCGGGAATAGAAGTAGCGCTTGCCCTTGCGGGACGGAGCGGACATGATGTCGAAGTAATTCAGTTTCTCCAGCCGCTGCTTAATGGCGTCGCGATCGGGGAGGGTGGTGAGGTACCGTCTGGTGCAGTTGTCCCGCTCGTTGAGCCATGCCTTGGTCTCTTCGGACTTCCCGTCCTCGAGCCACCGGTACGGATCGGGCACCGAAACGCCATGGAGCGTATCGGCGGCGCTCTGCCTGCGGGTCGGAGTGAGAACGCAGCGGCGGCGCTCCTCGAGCTCCTTTTGGCGCTTGGCCTCCTTGTCGGCTGCGGTCTCCCCCTTGGGCTTGGGGATGGGCGGAGGGGTGCAGGCCCAGGGCAGCGCGACGGACAGCACGATGGCAGGGAAAAGGATGTTCATGGCAATGGTTTTCAGTGACGGGAGGGTGTTATGCTGCATTTTCATGGCAGGAAATATACCACAAGGACTTCTTCGAGAGAAGATATCAATATCGGTCCGTCTTCCGCCGTGCTCATGTGGTGAAAAAAATCACTGCACGGGTTCGATGGAAGACCATTGTTGTTGACCTGTCCACACCACTTTATTAGAACAGACCCATTCACGCCCCGTCGGCCCGAGAGGGTGCGGTCTGCAGACCGTGACGGTTCGGGCCCGGGATGCGGCGGAACGCTCATCGTACGAGGAGCAGCGCAATGGAAAATCTCAGGATTGAAAACCATCCCATCCTATCGGAGAAGAGCGGGAACAGGGTCGGCTTCCGGTTCAA
>QKIM01000538.1 GCA_003249585.1 Deltaproteobacteria bacterium | reverse complement strand
GATGCGTCGAAGCCGATACCGTTGTGCTCGAAGAGATACCAGGTGTGCTCATCCGTGGAGAGGGTCACATGGCGCCAGTCCCCCTCGAGATCGGAGAACTTGATGTCGATCCAGTTGATCTTCTCCCGTTCGGCGTAGTCTCTTGCTTCTTTAAGGCTTTGAAACATGTACACTTCCTCACTTTCACGCTCGGCCGGTCCTCGCACGGCCGATGGTTCCTGCCCCCAAGGGGATACCGAATGTACCATAGTATGAACCAATTATCACATTTTCCGGGATCCCGGTTGACGATCCGGGGAAAAGCCCGTACAACGAAACCACACATACCCGGAAAGAACAGGTAAACCAAATGAATATACAAGACATTTTAACCTTTTGCAATGAACACGACGTACGCTATCTCAGGCTCCAGTTCACCGACCTCCTGGGCGTGAACAAGAACGTCGAGGTCCCCAAGTCCCAGTTCGAGAAAGCCCTCAGGGGCGAGATCTTCTTCGACGGCTCCTCCATCCAGGGGTTCGCCCGCATCGACGAATCGGACATGCTCCTGGTCCCGGACCTGGACACCTTCAAGGTGCTCCCCTGGAAGGATCCCCGGTACGGCCGGGAGGCGCGCATCATCTGCGACATCCGTCAGCCCAGCGGCGCCGAATATGCCGGCTGCGCCCGCACCGTCCTCAAACGGGTCCTCAAGCGTGCCGCCGAGAAGGGATACGAACTGATGATCGGCCCCGAGCTGGAGTTCTTCCTCTTTCAGCGTGGCGCCGATGGGTTCGCGACCGTCGAGACCCAGGACCGGGGCGGATACTTCGACCTCACCCCCATCGACAAGGGGGAGATCGCCCGCCGGCGGATCGTGGAAGATCTCGAGGAGATGGGCTTCACCATCGAGGCGTCCCATCACGAGGTGGCCATCGGTCAGCACGAGATCGACTTCAAGTACGGCCCTGCCCTGAGCGCCGCCGACAACATCTGCACCTTCCGCTTTGTCACGCGAAAGGTCGCCGTGGACAACAACATGCACGCCACCTTCATGCCCAAGCCCCTGTATGGCAAGACAGGATCGGGCATGCACACCAACCAGAGCCTCTTCAAGGCCGGGCAGAACATCTTCTGTGACGAGAGCGCCCCCTACGGCCTCTCGGAGACGGGGCTCCATTACATGGGCGGCCTTCTGCAGCATGTGAAGGGCTTCTCCCTGCTCACCAACCAGCTGGTCAACTCCTACAAACGCCTGGTGCCAGGCTACGAAGCCCCCACGACCATAGCCTGGGCACGACGCAACCGCTCGCCGCTCATCCGCGTCCCCGACGCCAGAGGACAGAGCACCCGCATCGAGCTGCGCTCTCCCGATCCGGCCTGCAACCCCTATCTGGCCATCGCCGCCCAGCTGGCCGCCGGCCTCGACGGCATCGAACGTCGGCTCGATCCCGGCCAGCCCGTGGAGGGCAACATCTACGACCTCGACACCGAGAGCAACGACTTCGATCACCTCCCCGGGAGCCTCTACGAGGCCATCGAGGCCTTCGAGGACAGCGACCTCATGCGGGAGATCCTCGGCGAGCACATCTTCAACAACTTCATCACCATCAAGAAGCAGGAGTGGAAGCTCTACTCCGCCCAGGTCCACGACTGGGAGCTCTCCAGCTACCTGAACATCTTCTGAAACCCTCCCCTGCGGCGCCAGGTCCGGCTGACACGTGATCTGGATCACAGTAGATATTTTTCTAATATAATATCCACTTGTGCGATTCTTTTGTGCCGAACCCTCCTGTCCGCAAATAAACAACACGAATCGGCACTGTAGCTCATTGCTATTTATATATTATTTTCTTTCTGCAGGGGTCGCCAGCTCGGCTCGCAGCGCCATGCCCTTTGCGCTCAGGGCGAAGGCCATGAGGTCCCTTTTGACATTGCTGAAATGGGGGAGATGCTTGCCCGGAGACCTGACCTTGAGCAGCGCGAGGGTCTCGGAGAGACTCCCGATGAGGATCAGCGCCACCCGGTCCTTCACCTGTTCGCACCCCTTGAGGTACTTGTCCAGCCCTGGCCGTGACGGATTTTCAAGGGCTCGCGCGGCCTGCATGAGACGCTCCGCCGTCTGCGCGGGCAGGAGGGCCCTGAGCTGGAGAGCCCGTTCATCCGCCTTCGCCCTGTCCACCCCGTCCACATAGCGGGCCGTGCACAGGCTGTACGCCCCGGCGAGCACAAAGGCCAGCTCATCCCTGTCCTTGAAAAGACAGGCCTGTGTGAGCAGGAGTTCAGGACGGACCGACGCAACCCATACCCCCAGGTCCACCAGGAGCTCGCTCGAGGAGCGCCCGGCCAGGAGATCCTGCCCTACCATGAGCACTCTGGAGTATTTTTTCTTCTGCCACACCAGCGCGATGGAGGTCTCCCTCAGGTCCGGCCGCAGATAGGCGGGCAGGACGAGCCCGAGAAATCTGCCCAGAAAGCTGTGGACCGCTCCAACGCTCACGGTCGCGTCGGCACCCAGGTGCTGCTCCTTCTTCAACCCGTAATCCTCAAACCGCCGACTCTTCACAGCGGCCATGGGCGGCGCGAGGGCGGCCGCGAACCCATGCCACTCATCACCCTTCACCCCCTTGAGCAGACCTTCACTCCACATCCGGCGGGCGAGCCGCTTCCCCTCGACCCGCGACCTTCCGCTGCCCTCTTTGAACAGCGCCCGTTCCTCCTTTGTCGCGGCCTTCAAGAGGACGAGGGCCTCGGCGACGAACCATGCCCGGAGTTCATCCCGTGAGGGCTGCGCCAGGTACAACCCGAAGAGGCTGTGGAGCGCCTCTTCATCATAGGGATTCCGTTTGAGCACCTTGTGCAGCAGGGGAATGGCCTCCTGTGGCCGTCCCATGGACGCGTGGAGCCTCGCCAATCTCCCAAGGGCAGGGATATGGTCGCTCCGAGCGGTCAACGCACCCTGCAGAGCCTGCAGTGCCATCGAGACGGAATCCGGTGAACCTTCCTCGAGATAGACCTCGGCCAGCTCGACCCACTTTGGTGCCAGCAGCTCCACGTCGCCTGCCTTCCCCTGGGTGATGGATCTCATCTCTTCGCGCAGCGCGCGTTCTCGTTCCCTCCACCCCACGGAGATCTCTGGGTCCCCTACGGGGGCAGCCTGTTCTGAAGGCGCCACATACCCTGCGCCGTTCACGGCGTCCAGCGTCCCCGTGTACACCTCCTGCCGGGAAATGGACGCCCTGCAGCCCATACACGTCTCAGTCCCCTCGAGGGGGTCTCCCTTGGCAATGCGCTCCTCATACATGGTCTGGAAAGCGCCCTTGTCGTTGATCATCCCGCACTCAGGGCAGGTCCATCGTGGCGATGTCATGAACAACCTCCTTCTCTGCACCCGGAGCTCACCAAGGAACGCTCTCCAGCCTCCCCTCGAGAGCACTGCTTCAGAGCGCAGGGCCCCGGGGCGAACAGCGACCGCTCAGAACTCGTACAGGACGCGGTGGGCACCGGTGGCCCCCGGGGGAATCTCATCGATGGGCTCGTAGCCGAGCCCAGGCGTCACCCCGGCCTCCTCTCGGAAAGACTCGGTGACGAGGATCTCCCAGGCGCCGGCGATGTCCTCACCGAGCTTGCTGGCGGCGTTGACCTCGGCGCCAAAAACGTCGGTGTCGCCGATTTTAAGGACCCGGCCGTATCCAAGTCCCACGCACAACAGCACCTTCTCTTCATCCTCGCGGTCGGCGTTGTAGGCGAAGAGCAGCCGCTGCATGGCCAGGCTCGCCGACAGCGCCTTGTGGACGTTGCGGAAGATGATCATGTAAGAGTCCCCCTCGACCTTGAGCAGGATGCCGTCGTGGGCGTCCACGATGGGAATGAGCAGGCGGTGGGCCTCGTAGATGGTCTGCAGAAAGTGGATGATCCCGAACTTCTCCACGCCCCTCGAGAATCCCGAGAGGTCCGTGAACATGATGCTCCAGGTCTCCCCGAAGAGATCCCAGATGCGCTCGTCGATCAGGGCCTTGTCGGCGCCTGGCCTGAGCCGCTCCGCGATGAGCTTTTCGAGCCGCTCCTCGGAGGCGCCGGAGGTGATGGAGGTGATGGTGGACATGGGTATCGACTCCCGTCTGTGTCAATGGTTGGTTCTGTGTCCGTCTCCCCGAATATAGCGCAGGGCTCCCTGGCTGTCACCTGTGTAGGATGCGGCATCTTGTACGGGCATGCCGTGCGTGCCCGGAGCAAAAGAGCCTTCACTCCTTTTTCGGCAGCGCGTCGATCCATGCCGTGGCGGCCTTCACACGGGGTCTCTTGATATCATGCGAGGGCCCTTTCATCGAAACGCTTCGCAACCATGGCCACGCCTCGTCTTGACCCCGGGCCAGTTTTCGGGAGCTCATGCCGGACCAGTCTCCCTTTACATCATCGGGAATGGCTTCAAAGGAGACCGGCGCGAGCACGACCCTCTTTCCCAAAGATCCGATGCTGTAAGGCGTGATGTACCTGTACTTCTCCCACTTCGGTCCGAGCGTGCTGCGCGCAATGTCCACCGTCTGTCGCACCGCAGGTCCCCTGAGTGTGTATTGGTACACACCGAAGAAGGTAGAGCGGTAGTTGCCCATGTCCCGCACCCGGGGGAGCGCAAGGGCCAGCACCGCATCACTCCCGGGGATCGCGACGAGCTGCGTACAGTAGGAGGTGATGAGCGCCTGGGACGAGTCCACCCGCTCAACCTTTCCCGTTGCTGCGTCGAGGAAGGAGAGCGTCTCGGGGCTCAGCGTCCCCAGACCGGTGCGCCCATACACAACGGCCAGATACCTTCCCGTACCCGTATAGGCCACGCGGACCCCTTTGAAGACACGGTTTTCCCACACCTTTTTCTTAAAGGAAGGTTGTCCGACGGTTTTGGCCGACCCCTCGGGAACCT
>QKIM01000184.1 GCA_003249585.1 Deltaproteobacteria bacterium | reverse complement strand
CATTTATATGGTTGCTTCGGAGAACGGCTACTGCTGGCACTGCTCCGACGAGCCGCGCACCACCGTCAGCGCCGTCTCCACGGGGGATCCCGCCGACATCCAGATGGTGGACCAGGTCTCCTTCGAGATGGGCGGCTACTGGTGGAACATGCCCATCCACGTCACCCCCAACCGCATCTACGTCTCAGGCTACGACTGGGAGACCGAGGTCTCCAACGTCCAGATCGTGGACATCAGCGATCCCAGCGGCGTCATGGCCGTGGGCGCCGCCTTCTCCCTGGCCGGGCGTGTCGAGAGCCGGTGGCAGATGGACGAGTATGACGGGGTCTTCCGCGTCATCTCCCAGCGCGGGTGGAGCTCCCTGCCTCCCGTGGTCCAGACCTTCGCCGTGGCGGCGAGCAACGTGCTTCTGCCCCTGGGGAACCTGGTCATGACCCTCCCCCAGCAGGAGGATCTGCGCTCCGTCCGCTTCGACGGCACCCGCGCCTACGCCGTCACCTTCCAGCAGGTCGATCCCCTCTTCACCATCGACCTCTCGGACCCCGCCGCCCCCGTGCAGCGCGGTGAGCTGGAGATCCCCGGGTGGCTCCAGCACATGGAGCCCCGAGGCGACCGCATGATCGCCCTCGGGTTCGACAACGACGGCGGCCGCAATCTCACCATGTCCCTCTTCGACGTCTCCGATCTCGACAACCCCGCCATGCTGGCCCGAGAGAACTTCGGCGCCGAGTGGAGCTACCTCACCGAGGACCAGGACCGCATCCACAAGGCCCTGAAGATCATCGACGACCTCGGGCTCATCCTCATGCCCTACGCGGGCTGGGGGAACACGGGATACGAGAGCGGTGTCCAGATCTTCTCCTTCGATGACACCACCCTCGTCAAGCGCGGGCTGATTCCCCACTACGGCTTCGCCCGCAGGGCCTTCATCCACGATGATCGCATCTTCGCCATGAGCGACGAACGCATCGAGAGCTTCAACGTGGACAACCTCGACACGCCGGTGAAGACGGCCTCCCGCGTGATGGCCCGCTCCGTGTACAACTTTGCGACCTTCGGTGAGGGCTACATCGCCCAGCTCAGCATGGACTGGTGGTCCCGCGAGGCCCGCATCGACATCACCACCGACGAGAACCCCGACACCATGGACCCCGTGGCCAGCCTGCCCCTGTCCAATCTCGGCAGCGGCTCCCTCTACGACTACTGGTGGTACGGGTTCAGTTACGGCCGCACCAAGCTCTTCGCCCGGGGTACGACCCTCTTCCTCATCCGCGGCGAGAGCCCCTGGTACTACTGGGACGGCCAGGAGTATATCGAGGGTGAGCACATCCCCACCCAGCTCATCGCCTTCGACGTCTCCGATCCCGCGCACCCCTCCATCATCTCCACTACCAACTTCCCCTACACCTTCCCCTGGTCCATGGGCTACTGGTACGCCTCCACCGTGGAGTCCGGCACCAACGTCCTCATGGTCGGGGACACCATCGTCGTGCGGCCCGACAACTGGTACTGGTACGGCAGCGACGAGCCCTCGGATCCCGCCGTGTACGGCATCGACGTCTCCGACCCCGCGACCCCCGTCGTCTCCTTCACCATCCCGCGCCAGGAGGGTGTGGTCTACGGCGGACTTCAGGCCAAGGGCGATCTGCTGGTCACCAGCCACTTCGAGCCCATCACCGCGACGCCGGGCGACGTCTTCGAGAACATGGTGCTCTTCTACATGGATCGCGTGGACCTCTCCAACGCCGCCGCACCGGACTTCAGGCCCGCGGTCAACATCCCAGGATCCCTCGTGGACTACAACCCCAACAACCGCCGCATCGTGACCGTGGACTACGTCCTGGGGCACATGCAGGCCGACAACTCCGACGTGTGCTACATGGGCGGTCACTACAACATCTGGTACGACTACGACATGGGGTACTGCTTCTGGATGGACCGCACCCTCGACATCCTGAACCTGGTGGGCAACACGGCCATCCTCGGCGGCGTCAAGACTTACAACGAGGGCTACCTCGCCTCCATCAAGCCCACGGACTCCCGGATCTTCGTGCAGGTCAACCCCGGGTACTACTACTACTGGTATGACGGCGAGTACCACGAGTACGACCCCCGGCCCATCCTGAAGACCATCGAGATCGACGGCCTCTTCTCCTATCCGACCACGAATTCCCAGCGCATGCCCGTACCCTGGAGCACGCTGCAGGCGGCACAGGGCACCTCGGCCGTGGTCGTGGCCAACTCTCCTCCGACCCTGACGGTCTTCGACGCCTCCGATGCCCACGATATGTCCATCTCCGCCGAGACCCTCCTCACGGGATACTCCTACGGTATCCTCATGGAGCCCGACCGCATCATCTCCGCCAACTCCATGTGGGGTGTCCAGATCATCGACTTCTAGCCCCGGGCGCGGGCTTCCCCGACCACACAGCCGGCTCTTCTTGATTGACAGGACACAAGAGGGGGGTAGTCTATTGAGATCTGTTTAACGTTGGGAGGTGCCACGTGCGTATATCAAAAGTGTTGTCCATTCTGGGAATCATGGCGGTTGCCGCCTGCTCGTCGGAGACGAAGACGTCGGGGGCCTGCGGGGACGGGGTCACCGACATCGGTGAGGAGTGTGACGGTGCCGATCTCGGTGGGCAGTCCTGCATAGACCTCGGCTACTACGGCGGCAACCTGGTCTGCAACGCCGACTGCACCTTGGACAAGGCCGAGTGCACCAACTCGGGTTCATGTGGTGACGGGGTTATCCAGGCTGAGAAGGGGGAAGTGTGCGACACTGCCGAGCTCGGCGGGGCGACGTGTCTCACCCTGGGGTACAACGGAGGGACCCTCACCTGTACGACGGGCTGCGAGCTCGATCTCACCGAGTGCGAGGCCGCGGGGATCTGCGGTGACGGCCAGCTCCAGAGCGACTATGAAGAGTGTGAGGAGAGCTCCCTCTTCGGCGCGACCTGTGAATCCCTCGGGTACTATGGCGGGACCCTCTCCTGCGTGGCTGAATCCTGCGTCTACAACCTCACGAGCTGCGAGGCCAACGGGTACTGTGGAAACGGCGTCATCGAGGACGGGTACGGGGAGGATTGCGACAGCGGAAACCTCGGCGGGGTGCTCGACTGTCTGGACTATGACGCCTCCTTCTACGACAACGGGGGAGACATCGCCTGCTCCGATGCCTGTGAATTTGATCTCTCGGCTTGTGCGTGGTGCGGAGATGGCATCATCCAGTCGGACTTCGCCGAGGAGTGCGACTCCACCAATTTCGGTGGCCTGGACTGTGCGTCACTCTCCTTCGCTTTGGGGGCGCTGAACTGCACGGGATGTGTAGTGGACTATGGAACATGCAGCGGTCTGACCGCAACGATGGTTGCTGCCTCAAACAATTCCACCTGCATCCTGGGAATCGGTGGCAACGTGTGGTGCTGGGGCACCGGGACGGCGGGGCAGCTGGGCAACGGCGACACGGCCACCCAGAGCTACCCAGTACTCGTGGCCTTCGAGCATGGGCACACCATCCAGAAGGTGAGCGGTGACAGTGAAGGGAAGTGTGCCCTCGATACGGCCGGACAGGTGTGGTGCTGGGGTCTGGCAGTGACGCTTGGTGACGGCAGCACCAGCCCGTCTTCGGTGCCTGTCCAGGCAACCTTCCCGGCCGGCACGGTCAACACGGACATCGGTTGTGGAGTCAACTACTGCTGTGCCGTGGACACTTCAGGCGATATCCGGTGCTGGGGGACAGGTTCCGATGGACAGCTGGGCGACGGACAGAACGTTCAGCATCTGACGCCAACGCTGGTGACGAAACCCGCTGGCGTGCAGTTCGCTTCGGTGACGGCAGCCTACCAGACAGCCTGTGCCCTCACTACCACGGGGGCCGCCTATTGCTGGGGCTATGGTTTGATTGGAACGCTGGGCAACGGCACGACAACTTCCTCCAATATTCCCGTGGCAGTGAGCGGGGGATACTTCTTCAACCGCATCGCCGGCGGGGATGGGCATTTCTGTGCCATCACCGCGGCGGGCACAGGATACTGTTGGGGTGCAGGCACCAGTGGACAGCTCGGAAACGGGACCTCAACCAACCGGACGACTCCCTATCCCGTCACCATGACGGGCGTCTCGGGGACCTTTGCCGATATCAGCGCCGGCTTTGGTTTCTCCTGTGCCGTGGCCACCTCAGGGGAGGCATACTGTTGGGGAAACGACGGGAGCGGGCAGCTGGGCAACGACGCCCTCTACGGGACGGATGTGCCCGGGCAGGTGGTCAACAGCAGCGGATTTACGGCGCAGCACATCTCCTGCGGAGGAGACCATGCATGCCTGGTCGACACCCAGGGGCGGACCTGGTGCTGGGGCGGGAACACGGCACTGGGCAACGGGACGACCAGCAGCCAGGTCCCCGTGCAGGTCGCCGACCCGCAGTAGACTGTCCTCTCCAAAAAGAACATCACGTGGGGAACCATTGGCCAGGAGATCGCGTCCCATGGTATAGGAGGGCGTATGTCGTTTGCGCAGCTCACCATCCCCGAGAAGACCATCGAGGCGGCCCAAAAGGGCCGCAGGGACGCGCTGGAGACCATCCTGAGGGCATTTGAACCCCTGGCCTACTACACCGCCCTCACCATCCTGAAAGATGAGGAGAGTGCCCGGGACACCGCCCAGGAGGCCCTGCTCAAGATCGCCCGGAACATCGGCGGCTTCGAGGGGCGCTCCAAGCTCTCCACCTGGGGCTACCGCATCATCCGCAACGCCGTCACCGACACCCTCCGCCAGCGCCGGGAACCGGCTCTGGAGTTGACCGAGGAGAACGCCGGCGCGTCTCCCGTCCACACCGACAAAGAGATCGAAGCGCGGGAGAGCTGGCGCCTTCTGGCGGGCGCCCTCGAGATCCTCTCCCCGGAGCGGCGGGAGATCGTCGTCCTCTT
>QKIM01000229.1 GCA_003249585.1 Deltaproteobacteria bacterium | reverse complement strand
CACCGACCAGCTCTCGGGGATGGCCTCAAACTGGGCCAAAAAATACAAGGAATACGACACCAAATACACGAAGACCTATGTCCGCCCCAAGGACAAGACAAAAAAATGGAAGAAAATCGCTGGTGAATACAAGAAGATGGGCATGGATCTCATTAAAAAGGGCGACGTCTCCCCCGGCTACGACTATATGCAGCGCGGCGGCTCTTTCGCGTTCACCTCCTACTGGGCCAAGCGTTTTGACCGCCTCGACTCCCGCAAAAACCTCAAAGGCATGCTCAAGGCCCTCGGGGAATTCGTACAGGTGTCCCGCGAGCTCAAGGATGCCATGAAGAGCTTCCGGGAGATGAAACCCGAGAGCCGTGGAGACCTCCTCGCCCTCGTCTCCGCGTGGGAGCAGCTCGTGAGCGCCTGGGCCTATGGACAGCAGGGAGATCTGCTCGCCAAGGAGACCCTGGACAAGATCAACTACCTCATCTCCAAGAAGCTGGCCCCCTCCATGGATCAGGGGCGCCTCTACAAGATGCTGGACAACACCACCCTGAAGTACTCCATGTCCCAGCTCAAGACCCAGAAGGCCGTGGACTTCTCGAAGTTCGTCGGCGTAAAGGGCGAGAAGTTCATCATCCAGCTGGACAAGTTCAAGCGCATCGCCCTCATCCTCAAGGCCGTCGCTGATGCCTCCATGGCCCACACCGACACCCTCTTCCTCGTCAACGACATCGCCAAGACCGGCGCCGAAAAAGACAAGATCAAGAGCGTGCTCATGGCCACCAACAACAACTACCTCCAGGCGGTCACCATCATGACCTTCCCGGGCAAGGAGGCCAGGGATGAGAGCTTCGAGAACGTCCTGGCCTCCATCGCCGCCTACACGGGGACCTACTTCAACTCGGCCATGCTCCTCATGAAGTATGCCTCACTCCAGATCACCGTGGATCCCCAGGGCAACACGGAGATCAAACGCAAAAAGACCCTCGAGGCCATGCTCGCCGCCGCCGAGCAGAACGTCCTCCAGCAGGCTGCCCTCTCCAAGAAGTATGCCGGCGTCATCCCCGCAAGCGCCAAATTCTTTTACAACATCGGTCTCTCCATGAAGGACCAGAACTACTCTCTCAAGGTTAAGGCCCTGGAGATGTTCTGGAAGGCCTCCATGGAGTGCCAGCTCTCCATCCTCATGGCCCAATAGTCGATATTCCCATAATCTGACCACAGGAGGGAACCTTTGTCCAACCGCGTGGGTCAGACGGGACGACCACCCCGCTGAACGGGGCGACATGAGGTGACCCATGAAACTTCCAGCTCTCGCCATCCTTATCATTTCACTCATCGTGCCTGCCATGGCCACGGCGTATCCCCCCGGGGGCAAGGGCATGCACCACAAACGCGACGGCCTCGCGCAGCTGCTCTCTTTGGGCAAGGAGCACCGGTCAGGCGTCTTTTTCCTGATGCGCCATCTCGATCTCGCCAGGAAGCACCTGAACCTCACCGACGCGCAGATAACCAGGTTCCAGAAAATCGGCATCACCTTCCGCTCCCAGTTCCTCGACGTGAAGAAAAAGCTCGTCCCCGAGAAACTGGAGCTGCAAAAACTCCTGCTGGCGGAAAAGATGAACCTCAAGAAGGTCCGGAGCCAGTTGGACAAGATTGCGAAACACCTTGTAGATATCCAGATGTTGAAAATCAGACACAGGCTGACCATGGAGGCTGTCCTGACCAAGGCGCAGCGTGCCCGCCTGAGGCAACTGGTCAACGAGCGCAAGATGCGCGGGCCCCGTTTCGGGCGGCCCATGCGCCCCGGAGAATAGATGCGTCCCCTCACCCAGGATCAGTTCGCCCAGTTCATCGGCCGGACCAAGAAGATCATCCTCAAGGCCATCGGGCTGCACCTGCACCCGGAGCTGGTGGATGTCATCGACGACGTGGTCCAGGAGACGTATCTGCGTGCGTGGAAGGCCCTGGAGAAAGACCAGTTCCGAGGCGAAGCCGAAGTGACCACGTGGCTCTACGCCATCGCACGCAACGAGGCCCGCCGGGCCAACAAACGCTTCGGGCACAAGGCCATTGATCCCTCCTACTTCGACAACACAAGCTCCGCCGAAGAAGAGTTTTCCCCGGAGGTGCTCCAGGAGTTCATCGGGCAGCTGCCCAAGAAATACGAGGCCATCTTCAGCCTCAGGTTGAAAGGCTTCACGGAAGACGAGATCGCCAACCGTCTCAGCATCTCCAAGGGAACGGTGAAGAGCCGCGCCTCGAGGGGGAAGAAGCTGCTGGCGAAACTGCTCGGGGAGGTACGATCATGAAAAATACCAATGAACACCGAATGCAGCAGGAGATCGAGCGTCGACTTCAGGATACGTCCTGGGACAGCGTCATGGCCGGCCGCATCCTGGCCCGCAGGCAGACCCTGCGCCGAAGGCGCACTCTGGCCTGGGCGACCGCGGGCGTCGCGGCCGTCGTCCTCCTCCTCCTGGGAGGGCTGACCATGCGGGGGATGCGGGATACCTCAGCGGGCGGCGACGAATTTGAACGGACCCTCGCCAACTCCATACCCGTGAAGACGGTTGCGGTCGCCGTAGCCCCACACAAGACCACCGTCAAACCCGTCACCACCCTCGACGACCCCTTCGCCGACGAGGGGGATGGCTTCGACGGCCTGGACACCTTCGTGGACAATACGCTCGTCAAACGCTGATCCCCCTTTGACATCCCCGAACCTGTTACCGGTTCCCTTCTCTCCTCCACTGGTGTAGGCTTGCCCCAAGAGGACCCACCATCATGTGCGCACAGACCTACGGCTATTTCGACATCGGTGAACACGCCTGGATGCTCCTCGATCGCATCCGGGTCGACGCCTTCCGCCAGGCTATCGAGGCGGTGGTCCGCCCCGGGGACGTCGTCGCAGATATCGGCACGGGGACGGGCATCCTCGCCGCCATGGCCGCCCGGGCCGGCGCGAGAAAGGTCTACGCCGTCGACCGCGCGCCAATCCTCGACGTGGCCCGCGCCTTCTTCGAGGAGAACGGCCTGCTCGATACCATCGAGCTCATCCGGGAGGACGCCCGCAGGGTGGACTTTCCCGAGCCGCCCAACGTCGTGGTCAGCGAGATGGTGGGAAACTTCGGTATCGAGGAGGACATGCTCGGCCTCTTCAACACCGTCGCCGCCCGCTGCACACCCGATGTGACCTTCATCCCCTCACGGCTGGATCTGCACTTCGTCCCCCTGTTCGAGCCCGGGCTCCACGAAGAACTGGACCGCCTCTCGGGGCTGACGGACGGGCTCACCATGCGCTCACTGGTCTCCCGCATCGTGAACCGCCCCGTCCACCACCGCATCGCCCGTGAGGAGATCCTTGGCCACAATGCCGGCCCCCTTCCCATCCGACTCGTGGGCGCCGACACCACCATCGAAGAGATCCGCAGCACCATGGTCCTGGATCGCCCTGGCAAGGTCAACGCCATCGGGACCTTCTACCACCTGGAGCTGGCGCCGGGGATCTCGCTCACCACGGGCCCGGACGGTCCACCGACCCACTGGACCAACATCAAGTTTCCCGTGTATCCCCCCCTCGAGCTCCCCGCCGGAGCCACGATCGCCCTGACCCTGTTTCCCAAGTTCCTCCCCGGCGCAGGCGTGTGGAGCTGGGAGGTCGAGGCCGGCGGTGAGGTGCGGGCAGGCGACTCCATGGCCACCCTCCTCGGATCCCCCCTGGACTTCCTCGGCGTCCTGCGGCTCAAACGTGCCACCCCTGCCCTGAAGCCGAACCCCGTCCATCTGGAGCGCCTCGCCGCGTCCCTGGGCGGACATGTCACCGATCTGCCGGACATGGCGGCGAGCATGTACGAAAAACTCCCCTCGGAATTCGCCGACGAACGGGACGCCCACCGCCAACTCTTGACTCTTCTGGATTTGCTCAACGCGCTGGAGTGATCTATTCGAGGAAGTTGAGGAACTCTCCGTCCTCTTCGCCGAAGTCACGCTGGGGGGTGTCCTCGGCGATATTCTCGTCGATCCCCATGACGGCCCGAAGCTTCTCGTTGGAGACCACGGTGCGGGCGGTCTTGCGCCAGTCGACGTACCAGGCCCACAGCTCCTCTTCGGCGCGCTTCTTGGTCTCGATGACCTTGGGATCGACCATGAATTCCTCAGGCATGGGATTCTCGTGCACGGCCTTGAGGAGGGACCGCGCGTAGTCACGCTCCTTGTGGGTCAGCCCGCGCTTCTCCAACATCTCCAGCGCTTCCCGGGAGTTCTCCTCCTGGCCCCCCTCCTCGGTCCCCTCCAGATCGTCGATGCGGTCCAGGAAGGTCCGGATCTTCTTGTCCACGCCAAAGCCCGACGCCTTGGTCAGGTTGTTGAAGATCTTCTTGTGGGTGATGGGAAACTTGCGGCTGAGGCCGGCATCGGCGACGTCGAACCAGGTGTTCTCCCAGGAGTCGAGCTTGGTGAGCATGTCACTGTTGTCGGCAAAGAGGATCCCCCGCTCCGTCTCGGGAATCACAAACATCCAGCCCGCCGCCTCCTTGAGGTGGCGCCACCCCTCGTCCAGGGTCTCCTGATCGAAACCGCGGGCCGCCATGAGGGCGACCACCTTTGGGTTATTGAAAGATATCAAAAACTTCAACAGTCTCGCAAACTTCTCTTCTCTGCTGAATTGCGCCACGTCGTCGCCTCCTTGGTGGTCCCCCGGCGGGTCGCCCGGGTACGCTGCTGGGGTGTGAACTCCCCTCCGACTGTAAAGAAGACTGAGGAATTGTCAACATTCCCCTGCGGATTTCATGAACATCCGGTGTTCCCTGCGCTCGTCCGGAGCATGGGCGGTGCAGGGCATGCGCCCCCGAAAGGACCGAAGTATTCATAGTATTCTCCGACCGTTTCGCTTTTCGATGGACCTCGGCTCTGCCCGGGGGCAAGAATCGGCTCATGGAAGCCACCCCGCCC
>QKIM01000022.1 GCA_003249585.1 Deltaproteobacteria bacterium | reverse complement strand
GGCCTTGTAGGCGCGCAGGAGATTGCGGGTCACGGTGATGGACTTGAGCCCCCCGGTCTCCACGTCCAGGAGCTCGATGTCGCCGTTGAGCACCGGAGAGATCTCCTGGGGAGAGAGGGTCTGGATGACGATGGGGCTGTACTTCTGGTACCGCAGGAGGTTGATGGCGTCTTCATAGCCCCTGACGGTCATGAAGTCGGAGATGAGGACCACCTTCCCCCTGCGCGGCCTGCGGAACACGAAGCTGCGGGAGGCCTTCTCCAGATCCGTCACACCACCCAGGGGTGCCTGACGGATCATGTGGAACATCTTGAACATGCGCCCCTTGCCACGACCGGGCGGGGGCAGGGACTCCAGGGAAGCCGAGAAGGGGATCATGGTGGCCCGGTCCAGGTGGGCCAGGGTCACGTAACTGAGGGCCGAGGCCAACTGGAAGGCATGCACCGCCTTGATGGGGGACCCCATGAGCATGGAGGCAGAGACGTCGAAGAGGACATAGACGGGGATGTCCTCTTCCTCCTCGTAGAGGCGCACGAAGAGCTTCTCCAGGCGCCCGTAGAGGTTCCAGTCGATGGTCCTGAAGTCGTCGCCGGGGACATACTCCCGGTGCTCGGAGAACTCGAGGCCGGAGCCGACCTTCTTGGTCTTGCGCTCGGCCCTGAGCTTGCCGGCCATGATCTGGCGGCTGATCAGGAAGATGCGCTCGAGCTCCCTGAGGAAGTCCTCCCCCATGGACTCCTCGATACCGCGCCGCGCCTCGGCGATGCGCGTGTTCACGTAGGCTTTCGGATCGGGCATGGGTCCTCAGTTATTTGGCCGTTTCCTTGATCTCTTTGATGATGCTGTCCAGGAGCGCGTCGGCCCGGATACCCTCGGCCTCGGCCTCGAAGTTGAGGATGAGGCGATGGCGCAGCGCCGGCTTCACCACCTTGCGGATGTCGTCGTAGGAGAGGCTGAACCGGCCGTCCGCCAGCGCGCTCACGCGGGCCGCCAGCAGGATGGCCTGGGCGGCGCGGGGCGACCCACCGAAGCGGACGTACTGCCTGATGGTCTTGGTGGCCTCCTCGGACTCGGGGTGGGTGGCGTTGAGGATCCTGAGGGCGTAGTCCTGGATGACGTGGGGAACGGGCATCTGCCGCACCAGCTCACGCATCTTGAGGATCACGTCTCCGGTGATGACGGGGGTGATCTCCGGCTGGCTTGAGCCCGTGGTCCGCTCCATGATGGTGTGGAGATCCTTGCGGTCCGGGAAGGGGACCACGAGCTTGAACATGAAGCGGTCCACCTGCGCTTCGGGGAGCGGATAGGTCCCCTCCATCTCCAGCGGGTTCTGGGTGGCCAGCACCATGAAGGGCCGCGGGAGCTGGTAGGTGGTGCTCGCCACGGTGACGATCTTCTCCTGCATGGCCTCAAGGAGCGCCGACTGGGTCTTGGGCGTGGCGCGGTTGATCTCGTCGGCCAACAGGATGTTGGTGAAGACGGGGCCCTCCTGGAACTTGAACTTCTTGACGCCCTCCTCCTCCATGATGACGTTGGTTCCGAGGATGTCGGCGGGCATGAGGTCAGGCGTGAACTGAATGCGCGAGAAGGGCAGCTCGAGGGCCTTGGCGAGGGTCGTGACCAGCATGGTCTTTCCGAGCCCCGGGACGCCCTCGAGGAGAACGTGGCCGTCGCTGAGGAGGCAGGTCAGCACCCCCTCCACCACCTCGTCCTGGCCCACGATGAACTTCTGGACCTCGTTCTTGAGCGTGCCCAGCTCCTTTCCAAAAAGTTCGACATCTTTCTGGATTGCTTCCTTGTCTGCCATATACAACCTCTGCTCTCTTCCTCGGGGGAACGGCCGAAGGAGTCGCTAGTTTCTCGGCCGGATCAACCGGTAGTACACTTTCACCAGGTGCTTGTATCCGGGGGGGATCTTCTCGTCCCGGATGACCTCTTTGGCCTGCTCCCTGTATTTATTATACACGTTCTTGTAGGAGGTCTTGGAGAACCCCTTCTCCGAAGCCCCGAGGATCACATCGAAGCGCGAGGGACCCGCGCCGTGCCGCTTGGTGGTGAGCCGCTTGTCGGAGGCCTTGTGGGCGATGCGGGTCTCCTTGCCGAAGAGCTTGCCCCCGTTGCCGGTGCCCCAGCCCTTGCCGCCTTTGCCCTTGCCCTTGCCGCCCTGGCCCTTGTTGGCGCTCTTGCCCTGACCCTTGCCCTGACCGCCGGGACGATTTCCACCGCCACCGGGTTTGTATCCACCGGGTTTGTTGCCGCCCTGGCCGCCCGGCTTCTTGTATCCACTCTGTCCACCGGACTTGTTTCCAGGGTTTTGACCGCGGGCACGCTTGAAGAAATCCTTGATACCGCCCGATCCCTTGTTCTTGCACTGGCCACCGCCGCCCTTCTTGAGCCGCTTCATGGCCTCCTTGATTTCCTCGGCCGTCATCTTGGCCTTGGTGGAGTTGGAGGATTCGCTGCGCCGTCTGGCGTACCGGTCGAGCGCCTTGCGCATGTTCTGCATGGCGCTCTGGCCGCCCTTCTTGCCAGCCTGGTTTCCCTTATTGCCGGGTTTATTCGCGTTTTTGTTCGCGTTCTGGTCTCCCTGCTTGCCCTGGTTCCCCTGCTTGCCCTGGTTCCCCTTGTCACCCTGCTTGCCCTGGTTCCCCTGCTTGCCCTGATTCTTCCTGTCTCCCTGGTCCATCTTCTTGAGGGCATTCTCCATGGCCTTGGCCAGCTTCTTCATGTTGTTCTTTTTGGCCTCTTCCATGCGTTTTTGCAGGTAGCGCCGCTTCTCCTCGTCGGATTTGAAGAGCTTGCGGGCCGTCTCGGCGGCGTTCTTCATCTTGCGGGACTGCTTCTTGAGCTCGCCCCCCTCCTTTTTCTTGCCCTTCTTGAAGGCCTGGGCGGCCTTCTTGGCAAAATCGGCGGACTTCTTGTCGAGGTTCTTCGCGGCGTTCTCGGCGGCCTTCTCGAGCCGCTTGGAGATGGCCTCCCGCTGCTTGTCGGTCATGGGGGCCATCTTCTTCTGCAGCTTCATGAGCTCACGCTGGACACCCTGCATGTCGTTCTTGAGCATCTCCTTGGCGAGCTCTTTGAGGTCCCGATCGTGCTTGAGCTGGTTCGCTATCTCGCGAAGAGCGGTCTCCCGCTCCTTGAGGTAGGGGTCGGAGGCGTCCTCCTGGAGCTTCTGGCGGATCGCCTCGGCCTTCTTGGCCGCCTCGAAGGGGGTGATACGGCCCTTCTCCACGTCAGAGATGAGATCCTGCAGCTGCTTGACCAGCTCCTTGGTGTCCCTGGTCCCCATGAGCTTGGTCTTGCGCATGAGATCCTTGAGCTCGTCCTTGACCACGGCGAACTGCGGATCCTCCGTAGAGATGTTGGGTTTGATGTCGAACAGCGTCGCGAAGTTGATCAGCAGGGGGAACTGGTTGAACCCGTATTCGGGCCTGGGGGCGATGACCGTGACCACCATGTACAGCCCGATGACCGGAGGGAGGATGAAGAGCTGCCGGGCGCCGGTGATGGGGAGGGCGCGGGCCGCATCCACAGAATCGAGCTGGGCCACTGCCTGCTCGACGGTGAGCTGGGCGAAGAGGCCCTGCTGACCGTCATCGGAGAAGGAGACGGCGGCGGGGATGACGGTCTTTCCACCGGCCGAGGCGTCTAAAAGAGCCGCGGCCGCGCCCCTGGAGAGGGTGGGGATGAGCCACCCCGCAGCAACACCCGCCATGGTGACGTAGAGGAACGCGTTGAGATACCGGCCGAGCTCGGGCTCGATCCATTCTTCGTAGAGGGCCAGCTTCACGGCCGTGAGCAGCACGATTCCCAGGGAGATGAGGGGCAACGCACCGGTGATGAAGGCGACAACCCTTTGCCTCCATTGTAATTTCGTGATGGCACTGTGGATTTCCCGAGGTAGCGCTGCTGCTGTCATGGTCGCCATTTTAGTGTACTCCTTGCCAAATTGCAATCCAATACACCCGCGCGCTCCATGGTGAAAATGCCGTATATGCGTGGGATTTCACGATGCATGAAACCAGCGCGCGGGCACAAAAGACGTTGACCGGCCCGGGACCCATCCCTTTCCCAAAGGAGCGGCCCGAAGAAGGCATGAGGTTTGGCTGACGGGTTCATCGGCCCGAATCAGTTAATGGTTGTTTTCCACCTTCCCCATGACCGCCGGTTTTTCCGGGCTCGGCCAACTGAGGCCTTCTACGTCCAACAACCCGGGTTATTGCCCCACTATTGCACTTTTCTCGATTTTTTCCAGAGGACCCGGAGACCGGTCAGGGGGCCACTTCGCCACAGTCGGGATCTTGACCGTCGACGAGCCCGTCCATGTCGTTGTCGATGCCGTCGATACAGAGCTTCTCCGTGAGCGGGAGCCCCTGACAGTTGATGAAGGCGTACGTCCGCAGAGGTGCCTCCTCGCGGCGGGAGACGATGATCTCGGCACCGCGGCTCGGGCCGTAGCTGCCCCCCAGGGCGCACTTCTCGTTGAAGGTCACGTGGAAGCACCGCTCCAGCGGCAGCGAGGGATCGAGCTCGGAGGGGTGGCCGCCCATGTAGTCCTGGGGACAGGCGGGAACCTCCACGACTTTCTCGTTGGGTGTCCCCCACTCCTCGATGAGCAGCACAGAGCAGTTAGGATCGCAGACGGCGCGCACCTCCTCGGGGAGCTCGGTCAGCGCGCCGTAGCCGTTGGCGGCGGCGGGATCGGGGCACCCGTTGAGCGGAGTCGTGATGCAGGCCACCTCCACGAGGTCCTTGATCTTGAGCCCCAGCCCCATGAGGGCGGCGGTGTAATCGTAGGAGCAGACCGAGGAGTAGGCCCACTTCATGTCCTCGACGTCATTGAACCGCGAGACAAGCTCCATGAGGCGGACGCCGGGCACCGCGCCGTCATAGATGCCCCCCGTGTCTCCGCAGCTCTTTTTGGGTTCGGGGTACCCATCATCGTCGGT
>QKIM01000499.1 GCA_003249585.1 Deltaproteobacteria bacterium | reverse complement strand
AGCGCCAACGCTTCGCTCAACCAGGTCGACGAGAACCTCTACGGTACCGCTGTCTATGCCCAGTTCTCCGGGGAGATCGCCATGCGTCAGCAGGAGGTGGGCAACTTCGTCAACATGGGGACGGCCCTCATGGAGCTCGTGGACCTGCACAAGATAAAAGTAAATATCGGGGTGTCCGAGATCACGGTCACCCAGCTCAGAGTCGGGGATCCCGTGGCCATCACCACCGTGGCCTATCCCGATAAGGTGTGGAAGGCGACCATCAACTCCATCGCTCCTTCCGCCGACGCCAAATCGGGGTCCTTCCCCGTGGAGATCGTCTTCGACAACACGCCGGACAAACGGTCCAAGGCCCTCAGGATCGCCGGCGGCGATCCCGCGAAGGAGCCCTTGACGCAGTGGCCAGGTCCCTGGCTCATCAAGTCGGGCATGACCCTCAAGATTCGCGTCTATCTTCCTGGAGGCCAAGGGATCTTCCTCCCTGTGGAGGCCATCTTGGAGCGGGCGGGCAAGAAGTGGGTCTATGTAGTCGACAAGCCCGTGCTGGACAAGAAGACCACCTCCAAGGTGAGGCTGGTGGAGATTGGCCTCGGCGCGGGCTATGAGGGCTGGTATCGTGTGGTCCGCGGGCTCAAGGGGGGTGAGGTGATCGTGGTCACGGGCTCCGGAAGGCTTCGCAAGGATTCCCTGGTCCGGACCACGGACAGCGGTCGTTCCATCCAAAAGGAGATCGTCGGAAAGAGGGCGCTGCCGGCTGAAGGGATCACCACCCCGATGGCCGTAAGCCCCACCGCGCCCGTCAAGGTCCCAACCGGCCCCGGCCCGGTATCGGCGGTGAAGGCGGTTCCCTCCATGAAGAAGGTGAAAAGATGAAGTGGGTCGCCAAGTTCTCCGTTGGTCAGCCGGTTCTCATGAACCTCCTGGTGCTCTTCATCGTACTCGCGGGGTGGGCTGCCGTGAAGCAGATCCCGCGGGAGTTCTTCCCCGAGGTCCCCCAGGGAAAGATCACCGTCACCGCCGTCTATCCCGGGGTCTCCCCCCAGGAGATGGAGTCCCTGATTGCTGTCAAGATAGAGCGAGAGATTAAAGATATCAACGGAATTCAGGATATTACCACCACCTCCATGGAGGGGATTGTCAACATCCTGATCGAGACCGAGGATGGGCTCCCCGAGAGCGAGGTCTCCCGCATCGCTCTGGATGTCCAGGCCGCCGTGGGGCGCACCCAGGACCTCCCGGCCGACATGGACAACCCTGTGGTCAAAGCCATGAAGATGGAGATCCCCGTGCTGTGGTTCGGGATCAAGTCCTCCCTCCCGGAGATGGAGACCCGGGTCATCGCCAAGGAGCTGCAGGACCAGCTGGAAGAGCTCAAGAACGTCTCTTCCGCCGAGCTGTACGGCCTGCGTGACCTGGAGATCTCCGTGAAGGTCGACCCGGACCGGGCGGGGATCCACCACCTCACCCTGGCCAGGGTCATGGCCGCCATCAAGGCCCACAAATCCGATATCCCCGGCGGTTCCATCAAGCTGGAGAAGGGGGAGTACCTCATCCGCATCATGGGCAAGGTGGACACGGCCGAAGAGGTGCGCAACCTCATCGTGGCCTCCACCGCCACGGGGCTCGTGCGCATCCGTGACATCGCCGAGGTGACCCTGGGGCTCGAGGAGCCCGTGATCATCGGCCGGGTGGGGGGGGAGCGCTCCATCTACATGGCGGTCATGAAGAAGATGGAGGGAGACGCCATCAAGATCTCCGACAAGCTCAAGGAATTCATGAAGGAGTGGCATCGTACAGCCCCCGAGGGGGTGAAACTGCAGGTGCTCTTCGACTCCGCCAAGCTCATCAAAAGGCGTCAGGAGACCATGCTCTCCAACGGCATCTCGGGGCTCATCCTGGTGTTGGCACTCCTGTTCGTCTTCCTCTCCTTCAAGGCCGCCCTCCTCACGGCGCTGGGGATTCCCGTGGCCTTCCTCGGGACCTTCATCATCATGTGGAAGATGGGGATCTCGCTGTCCATGATGAGCATGTTCGGGCTCATCGTGGCCCTGGGCATGATCGTCGACGACGCCATCGTGGTGGTGGAGAATGTCTACCGGTACCTCATGCAGGGGATGAAGCCCCATGAGGCGGCCATCGCCGGGGCCCAGGAGGTCACCTGGCCCATCATCGGTTCTGTGACCACCACGGTGGTGGCCTTCTCCACCCTCACGATCATGCCGGGAAACATGGGGACCATCGCCCTCTCGCTGTCCCTGATCGAGGCACTCTTCGTCCTGCCCTCCCACTGCGCCGAGTGGCTCAAGACACCAAAAAAGAAACACCGGCACGCTGACGGCAGCGAGACCGCCGAGGCGCGCTGGTTCGTTGTCTTTCAGAGTGGCTTCGCCTGGATTTTGCGCAAGGTGGCCTGGGTCTGGCCCCTCTCCCTCATCGTCTTTGTGGGGCTCTTCGGCTACTCCGTCTGGTTCGCCAAGTCCGAGCTGGAGTTCAACCCCTTCCCCGCCAAGACCATCCGGCGCATCGAGATCAACATGGAGACCCCGGTGGGCTCCAAGCTCGAGCACACGGAGAAGGTCACCAAGATCCTCGAGGCGGCCATCCAGAAGGCCAAAGACACGGAGGTGGAGTCCTTCTGGTGTACCGTGGGGAGCATGAACAAGGGCACTAGCTCCATCACGGGCACCCATTACGTGAGCTGCCGGATCAACTTCGCCTTCGACGGGTACACCTACCCGCGAAAGCCCATCCAGATGATCGGGGAGTGGCGCAAGGTGCTCTCCAACATGGCGGAGCTCGAGGGGTACACCCTCTCCATAGGCCGCGCAGGGCCTCCCTCGGGCAACCCCATCGAGGTGCAGGTGCGCGGCCCCGATCAGGATCGCTGTGCCGAGTTGGCCAGCCAGATCAAGGAGTTTTCTGCGGCCCTTCCCGGGGTCACCGACGTCAACGACGACGTCTCCTCGGGCAAGCGGGAGCTCCGGGTCCACATCGACGAGGAGCGTGCCGCGCTCCACGGTATCGATCCCCTCATCGCCGGAGGACTCGTCCGTACCGCCTTCGCGGGGGGCATCGCCTCCAAGCTGCAAAAGGGCGACGACGACATCGACGTGGTGGTCAAATACCCCGACGACCGGCGCCGCTCCATCGATGAGATCCGCAACATGGAACTCATCTCCCCCCTCACGGGGCAGCGCATCCCCTTCCGCTCCATCGGCACCATCACCGAGGGGCGGGGCCCCGGACGGCTCATTCGTGTGAACCAAAAGCGTACCGTCACCGTGGTGGGCGACATCGATGGCTTCGTCACCAACTCCGCCCGGGTCAACGCCGAGATCAAGAAGTATACGAAACAGCTGGAACGGGACAACCCGGGCTACCGGTTCGTCTATGGGGGTGAGTCCAAGCGCACCGACGAGCTCATGGGGTCCATGCTCATGGCGCTGATGTTCGCCGTGGCAGGGATCTACATCATCCTGGCCACCATCTTCCAGAGCTTTGTCCAGCCCCTCATCGTGCTCATGGCCATCCCCTTCGGGACCATCGGTGTCGTTGCCGGCCTGTGGTTCCACGACATACCCATCTCCATGATGGCCCTCATGGGGTTCGTCTCCCTCATCGGCGTCGTGGTCAACGACTCGTTGGTCATGGTGGACTTCATCAACAGTGAGATGGCCCGGGGGCTGCCCGTGCACAAGGCCGTCATCGAGGGAGGCCGGTTGCGCCTTCGGCCTGTCATCCTGACCACGGTCACCACCATCTTCGGCCTTTTGCCCATGGGGCTCGGAATCTTCGGCTCCGAGGAGTTCCTCCAGCCCATGGCCCTCACCATGGCATGGGGTCTGGGCTTCGCCACCCTCATGACCCTCTTCCTCGTCCCCTGCATCTATCTGTTGACCGAGAAGATCAAGGGGGTGTTCACCTTCCTCGGGAGAGTCTTCCTCTTCTGGGGAGACAGGGAGGCGCGGCCATGACCCCGCTCACGCTGTTCATCATCCTGTTTGCCAACCCCCACAACCTCACCGATGTCACTGCCGCCCGGAAGATCGGTATCGACGAGGTGCTCTCGGTGGCTATGAAGGGCAACCGCACCCTCAGGGAGGTGGGCTACTCCATCACCCAGGCGAGGATGACCCGGAGGGCTGCCCAGGGGATCTTCAAGCCGACCGTCACCGCCTCGGTCGCCGCTGTCAGTTCCAAGTCCGATCCAGTGCCGGGCTCCTTCTTCTCCGTCACCGACGTCAAGCAGTACAAGTTCGAGACGGGGGTGAACAAGCTCCTCTCCACGGGTGGTGTGGTCTCCCTCTCCTTCTCCGGGGAGCGCAACGAGCAGACCATGCTCATCCAGAGCATGGGGGAGATCGATACCAAATCCTACAGCACCGGCCTCACGCTGGCCATCTCCCATCCACTGCTGGCGGGCTTCGGTGTGGCCGTCACCCGGGCCGAGATCGACAAGGCCCGCCTGACCCTCGACGCCGAAAAGATCAACCTGCAGGCCAAGGCCGAGGGGGTGGTGCGGGATCTGGTCATCGCCTACTGGGACCTGGACATGGCCTGGGCCAACTATAACATGCTGCTCACGGGGCTCAAGGTCTCCGAGAGCCAGCTCACGCTGACCAAGGCCCTTCTGGAGGGGGACCGGGCGACCCAGTCCGATCTACTGGCCGTCAAGACCGCCGTGGCCCAGCGCCAGGGAGAGATCCTCCAGGCCAGGTCCGCCATCCTCGCGGCCACGGTGAAGCTCAAGATCCTCATGGGGATGAAGCTCACCACGCCTCCCTGGCTTTTCACCCCCAGCACGCCCATGGAGCAGTACAGCAAGGTGGCCGTGCCAACGGACCTCTTCAAGGTGGTGGTGAAGCGCTCCAAGGATCTCGCGGTCATCGACAAAAAGATGGAGGCCCTCCACAAGGATCTTTTCGTGGCCGAGAACAAGACGAAGCCTAAACTCGATCTCACGTTGGCCGCAGGGCCTACCGCGGCCACCCAGTCCTTCTCCGAGAACTTCAAGCGGCTGGTCCAGTTCAACTCCTTCACCGTGAGCGCCGGCCTCTCCTTCAGTTATTCCATGGGGTCCATCCATGTCCAGGAGGCCACGGCGGCCATTCTACGCAACAGCCTGGATGTCATGCGACTGGCCAAGGTGAATCTCAAGGCGGCGCTTCGCCAGGCCGCCCTGCTGGCGCTGAACTCCTGGCAGGTGGCCAGGCAGCGCATTGCGATCGCCGAGTTGACCATCCGCAACGCCGAGGAGCATCTCGACAAGGAGAAGACCCTCTTCGCCGCCGGCAGGGGCACAAACCACTCGGTCCTCCTCCGGTTGGAGACCCTGGAGAAGGCCCGGCTCACGCTGCTGTTGGCCCGTCGCGATCTCGTCGTCGCCCAGACCCAGATCCTCGCCCTGGCGGGAAAGATCCTCCCCACCTTCAAGGTCAAACCCCTGCAGTAGAAATCTCCGCCTGTAAATTTGCTCTCGGGCACGTCCGTGGTAGGGTGGAAACCAGGAGAAGGTGCCATTATGCCCAGAAGAGTGAGCATCGAAGTGAGCGTAGCGGTCTACAAGACCCTCGTGGAGATCGCCCATCGAGAGAAACGAACCATGGGAGAGATCCTGGGAGACGCGCTTTTACTGTACGACAAGGAGTTTCCCGCGGAGGCGGTCTCCGAGGAGGAACCCGGGGAGATTTTCACACTCACCCGCAAACGCCTGACCTGGCGGCGTCTGGCCGCCAAATACTGCGCTGCACCGACCCCTCCCAAAAAGACTTCATGAGGTTTTAAAAAAAAAGTGGGCAGAAAGGAAACCTTTCGGGTACCCTTGGGGTCAAACGAACGGATAGATGGCAGTTCCCCGGATTCGCCGGGACTCGTGCCATGACCTCACAACACACAAGGAGTCTCCACATGAAAAAGTTCCTTATTATTCTCACGATCGTCTCCTCTTTCGCCTTCGCCGGTGTCGCCTCTGCGCGCCATCCCATGGGTCCAGGACAGGGCAAGGGCCGCATGGGCCGCATGATGGGCGGCAAGGGCATGGGCATGGGCATGATGCATCATGGCAAGGGTATGAAGGGGCACAAGGGGAACATCTTCCAGAAGATCATGTTCCTCAAAACCCTCCTCAACCTCACCCCTGACCAGGTGACCAAGATCATGAAGATCAATATTGATTACAAGATTAAACGCCTGAACTACATGAAGGTCCTGGCTCCCCTGAAGATCGAACTCAAGAAGCTCGCCATGGCCGACACCCTCGACATCAAGAAGATCCAGCAGACCCTGACCAAGATCTCCAGTTACAAGATCAACAAGAAACTGCTGCGGTATCAGGAGCAGAAGGCCATCATGGACCTCTTCACCCCCGAGCAGAAACTGAAGATCCAGTGGATCCTCTCCATGCGCGGCGGCCATCACAAGAAATAGTCTGCCTTTCCCTCTTCTCTTCTAAACTTGTTGTAAATACTACTGAACGGTGGAATTAGGGGCATGCAGTCTCGCGGCGGCTTCGGTCAACGGCTCCAAAAGGGCTCTGCTGCGCGGACCGTCGTCGGGGCTGCTCTCCCTGACCGTGGCCACATAGAGCTCGAGCTTGCGGTGGAAGGAGTTGAGCAGGATCCTCACGGAGACGACCAGTCCCGCACCGCCATCGGTGCTCAATTCATGCTCGCCCTCAACAGCCAGAAACTCCCGCTGGGCGTCCTGCAGCGCCTGTGCGCAGGAGAGCAGTCCCAGCTCGCCAAGGACCGTGTCGGTGGCGCGCAGATCGGTGAGCAGCGTGTCGAGGCGGGTGGTTTCCTCCTGGTTTGGGGCGTCTATCCACCCTGTGCCGTCCACGAAGAGCCGCTTCAGCAGCGTGTGGGCCGATTCCCTAAGGCGCGGCGTGTCCACCCTGTGGGTCCACGTCTTCAATCCGAAATAGAGGGCGAGCACCAGCTGGTCCCGCTGGAAATCCAGCCGGTTGAGCATTTCCACCTCCGGTCGGTGGTTCTCTTCGAGCGTGTGTGCGATGAGGGCAAGATCTGTCGTGATGTGCTCCAGGGATGCATCCTCGGGGGCGTGAGTCTTTACGGCGGAGGTCAGGGCTTTGCCCAGGGTGACGCACTCGGTCCAGGGGAAGCGACAGGTGAACGCCATCAGCCACCTCCTACGGTGACGGTCAACTCCACGGTCCAGTCGGGCTGGAGGAGATCCT
>QKIM01000210.1 GCA_003249585.1 Deltaproteobacteria bacterium | reverse complement strand
CCCCACGAGGCGAGCATCCAGGAGGAGATCTCGGCCTTCATGGAGTCCATGACGGCGCCCGTGTCCGCTGCGGGCCCCGACGCGGAGCCTGTCGCCCAGCCCCCGGATGCCCCTGAGGCGAGCGCCCCCGCTGGAGATTCACCCCCTCAATCCCTCCCGGAGTGAGAGGCCCACGGGCACCCCGCGAAACGTGATCGGTCCGGTTTGGGCCGGGAAGAAACTTGTCATCCACAACATTAATAAATAGAATAGGGGAGGAGGTATCCATGGCTGATCCCTTTCATGCCTATGACATCCGCGGCATCGTTGATGAATCTGTTACCGAGGAGCTCGCCTATCGGGTGGGACGGGCCTATTGCAGGCTCTTCACCCCCATCCGGGTGATCGTGGCCCGGGACATGCGACCGAGCTCGCATCCTCTGTCCGAAGCCCTCATCTCTGGCCTCCGCCTCGGGGGGTGCGCGGTCGTGGACCTGGGACTGGCTTCCACGGACATGCTGTACCTGGCCGTCATCACCTCGGGGGTCGACGGGGGATTTATGGTGACCGCCTCCCACAACCCGGCCGCATACAACGGGATAAAAGTCGTGGGCCGGCGGGCCGTCCCCATGGGGCTCGGGTCGGGGCTGGAGCGTATCGAGGCGCTCATGGCGACGTCCCGCCCCTTCCCCACGGTTCCCTTCCAGGCCGCCCTGGAGGGGCGGGATTTTCTGGAAGAGTACGCCGACCTCCTGCTCGGCATGGTGGACACGGGGGCCCTGGCCCGGGTGCCGCTGGTCATCGACGCCGGCAACGGCATGGGCGGGTATGTCTCGACGCCCATTCTCCAGCGGCTCGGGCTCGCGAGCACCAACCTCTTCTTCGAGCCCGACGGCACCTTCCCCAACCACGAGGCGAACCCGCTCGTAGCCGAGAACCGACGGGCGCTGGAAGCTGAAGTGGCCGGGGGGAACGCGGCCTTCGGGGTCGGCTTCGACGGGGATGCCGACCGGGCGTTCTTCGTGGACGGCAGGGGGCGGTTTGTGAACGGCGACTTCATGGTGGGGTTCCTGGCCGAGACTGCCCTCGCCTCGTCACCCGGTGCTCCCATTACCTTCTGTGTGCGCAGTTCGAGATTCACGGCCGACCGGATCCGGGCGCTGGGCGGAGTGCCCCATATGGTCAAGGTTGGCCATGCCTTCGCCAAGCGCACCATGGCCGAGATCGGCGCCCCCTTTGGGGGAGAGATCAGTGGACATTACTACTATCGAATGGGGGACGCGTGGTTCGACTCGGGACCCCTGACGCTGTTGCGCCTCCTGGAGTTGATGGGCCGCCGGGAGGAGACGCTGGAGACGCTCCTCGAGCCCACTCGGGAGACCTTCCTGAGCGGAGAGATCAACAGCACCGTTGAGCCGCCCGAGGCGGTTATGGCCAAGGTCGAGCAGGCCTACACAGGGATCGGAGAGAGAATAACCATCGACGGCCTTCGTATCGAGACCGGAGACTGGTGGTTCAGCGTTCGCCTCAGCAACACCGAACCTCTCGTGCGGCTCAACTGCGAGGGCCGCACGCCGGAGATCATGGCGAACATCCGCGATGAGGTTCTACAACTGATCCGTTCCTGAGAACAATGGTACACTAGATTCATGATGCACTTCTTCGCGAAACGCTGGAAACTGATCACCGTGCTGCTCTTCGTAGTGGTGCTGCCCGCCGTGGGTGGTGTGATCGGCTGGCGCTTCGTCCAGAAGAACTATAACGGCGAGGCGCTGGCCCGGCTCATCATGAAGGGGTTCAACAAGAACCGGAGGGGGCGACTCGAGTTGACCTCGGTCCGGTGGCAGCCCCGAGCCATCTTCGACGTCATCACGGGACAGCCCACCCATGTGGTGGCCACGGGACTCAAGCTCTTCGATGTCCGGGGAAAGGTGGTCGTCGATGTACCCCGTGCCTCGGGATATGTGTATGTGGACCCCCTCCGGAAGAATCTCTCGCTGGTGTTGGAGGACGTGAAGGCCGACGGAGGGACCATCTCCCTGGAGATGTTTGCCTCTCCTGACTCTCCTGGGAGCAGAGAAATTGGTCTTCTGGGGCTCTTCGGCAGCACGAAGAAGGCATCGTCCAAATCCAAAGGCCCCAGCCGGCTGCCTGAGCACAGCTTCGTCATCTCGGTGAAGGGTTTTGATCTCCACAATGTTCGGGTGATCGCCGATCTCCCGTCCCTGGACATGGATGTGACAGGCATGGCGCTCAGGGGAGGACACATCTACTACGGTACAACCAGCCTCGAGGATCGCTTCCGCTTCCACCTCGAGGGGCGGCCGACGGCCCGGGACGCCAAGGTCAAATTCCTCGGCGCCAGGCACCGGTTCCAGAAAATCCGGTTCCTTCGCGGCTACATGGATCCTCGGGAGCCCATGAACCTGCATTTCGCGCTGGAGGCCATGGAGGGGGACTCCCCGGTCCAGGCGCGGGCCTTCCTCGGAGACCACGGGGTGACCGTGGATGTGTACGCCCAAAAAGTCGGGACCATCGCGTCACGGTACATCCCCCTCATCGATTTGAGTGACGGCCCGGGCAGCGCCGCCTGGATCAAGATCCGCGGCACCATTGCCGAACCGGTAGCCGAGGTGCGTGGGCGTGGGCTGCGATATGTGAACTCCTTTGGCCCCTCTGTCGATAATCTCGCAGGGACCATGCTCTTCCAGCGCCGGGAGGGGCACTCCACCATCAACTTCCTGGACATCCGGGGCAACACCGTGGACGCCACGCTGGTGGCGGATGGGATGTGGGACCTGGTGACGGGCAATATTTTCACCCGTGTCAACGGCGTGGAGCTTGATCCGAGGGAGTTTGTGCCTCCTTCCCTGCGATCCCGCCTGCCCCACCGCCTCGACGGAGAGGTGACGATCCGGACCGCCTTCCCCGATGTGCGGAACGTCGAGTTCGGCTGGAAGATGAAGGGGCGCGGTGGCCTGCTCGCCTCCCTCACCTCCGCGGGGACCATGAGCTATACCAACGGCGACCTCTCCCTCAAGCAGATGCGGATCGACGCCAGTGAGATTGCGCTGCGCGCTTCAGGGGTCATCGGAAAGAATCGCAGCCTGGCCCTGCGGTCCTCTCTCTCGGGGCGTCATATGGGCCGTTTCCTGAAGCGGCTCTCCATGCCCCCGCTGCTGTCCTCTGTGGAATTCAGCGGATTGATCCGAGGAAAACTCAGTGATCCCAAGATCTCCGGCAATATGTCCGCCGGCCAGATCCGCGCAGGGGTTACGACCATTCCTGCTCTCCATGGACACCTGAACCTGGACAAGTACGGGGCGACAGTCTCGGGCGTCTCCGGGCGGCTGGCACGGGGCAGGATCACGGGATCCGGTGGCGCCAGCTGGGGGGCAGGGCTGCGAGTGTTCGGCAAGGGCGCCATCCGGGGAGTCCAGCTGGCGCAGCTCACCAAGGGGAGCGTGCGAGGCGAGGTTGACGCCGAGGGATCGGTGCGGGGGCCTGTCACTCGCCTGACAGGCAAGGTGAAGGTGGCGATGGCCCACGGCAACGCCTGGGGCTGGAAGCTGGAGAACGCCCATTCGTCCATTACCCTCAAGCGGGGCGCCGTCTTCATAGACCGCGGGGCGATGACGCTCTCGGGGAGCGCCGTCAGTTTCCAGGGTGCGGTGCTCGGGCCCGGAGGGCTCAACCTCGACGTGAAGGTGGCGGGGCTCAATCTCGCGGCGCTACGTTCGAAGATGATCTCGGGGATCGTCGACGCCCGGCTCGGCATCCGAGGGGCCATCAGCGACCCCTTCCTTCTCGGGGATGCGACCCTCACCCGGGCTCGTCTCCACGGCCGTGCCGTGGGTGGCGATACCCGGTTGAGATTCTTCAGGGCAGGAGACAAGAGCCGGTTCGAGGGGAGCCTCTTCGACAAGATCGCCTTCAAGGGGCAGTATCAGGCACTCCCGAAGCCAAATTCCGTCGTCACCATGGCCTTCAAGGAGATGGATCCTGCCATCTTCTTCCCTCCCCACCTCCTCAAACGCTACGGAGTGGATATGGTCCTCACTGGGGGGGGCGAAGCACATCTCACTTCCGGTCGCTTTCCCTCGGCCCGGCTGGTTGTTCAGCGTGCGGCGGTTGGGCTCACTGGGATCCCCAACCAGTTCGTTCCGACGCGCAAGCGTGAGGTCCTGAGCCTGGGCCATCCCCTCGCCATCACTGTGGACCGGAGGGGCATCGTCGCGCACAAATTCACCGTCCGGGGGGATGGGACGGATCTGGACCTCGCCGCCACCTATGACTTCAATAAGTTGAGAGGGAGCCTCGATGGGGATCTCGCCATGAACCTGATCCCCTATTTCATGCCGCCGGGATACATCGACCGCGCCACGGGGAGTCTGTCCCTCCGCCTTGGGTACGTCGCCTCCTCAGGGGGCCTCGATTTGGACGGGAGCATCTACTTCGCCGGCAATCAGTTGTTCCGGAGCATGGGCGGAGAGAAGGTCACCCTTCGGGCTGGCCGCATAGCCTTTGCGCAGCGCAAGATGACCCTCGATACCGTTCGGGTCGTGTACGAAGAAGAGGAGCTGGTGGCTCAGGGGCAGATGGACCTGGGCGCCTGGGTCAATCCCAGGGCCATGGCCTTCTCCGTTCGGGGACTCGTGTCCTCCAAGGCGCTCTTTCTCGTCGCCGGGAGCAGCCTCTACAGCACCACGGGGCGCTCCCGTCTGGATCTGGATGTGTTCGGCGAGCCCTCCCAGCCACAGTTCAAAGGCACCCTGCGCATGGTGGAGAACAACCGGATCTACTTGCGAAGCGGTCGGGAGATCACGCTGGCCAAAGGCTCCCTGGCGAGCTTCTCCGGCCCCAATGTGCGGCTCTCCGGGGTCAAGATCGAGATGGAGGATGGCCACATTCTGGCCGACGGGAGCTTCAGTTGGCGCAACGGACGCCCTGTCGACACCGACATCGCCTTGCAGTTGCGCAACGTCGT
>QKIM01000596.1 GCA_003249585.1 Deltaproteobacteria bacterium | reverse complement strand
CAGAGCAGTTGGCGTTGCAGCTGCCGCAGGCGCTGGTCCCGCCGTCGTCGCAGAATTCGGTGTCGGGGCACAGGACGCCGTCGCCGCAGGTGGAGCCGGTTCCGGCGCCGGTACAGGTGGCGTTGCAGGCGCCGCACTCGTTGGTGCCGCCGTCGTCACAGGCCTCGGTCTCGGGGCAGACCAGGCCGTCGCCGCAGGAGGAGCCCAGTCCGGGGGCGGTGCAGGTGGAGTTGCACGACCCGCAGGCGTCGGTGTAGCCGTCGTCGCAGAACTCGAACTCGGGGCACAGCATGCCGTCGCCGCAGGAGGAGCCTGATCCCGCCCCGGTACAGGTGGCGTTGCAGGAGCCGCAGTCATCGGTGTAGCTGTCGTCACACACCTCGGTGTCGGGACAGACGATCCCGTCACCGCAGGTGGAGCCGGTGCCTGGCCCCGTACAGGTGGCGTTGCAGGGGCCACACGCGTTGGTGCCGCCGTCGTCACAGGTCTCGGTCTCGGGACAGACGACGCCGTCGCCACAGGTGGAACCGGTCCCGGGACCGGAGCAGTCGATGTTGCAGGAGCCGCAGTTGTCTTTGAACCCGTCGTCACACACCTCGCCCGGATCCAGGACGCCGTTGCCACAGTTGGGGTCGCCGCAGCCCGAGAGATCGAAGTCGGCACAGTCCGAGGCGCAGGCCAGGGCGCCAGGCAGGGAGAAGCCGAAATCCGTACAATCGAGATTGTTGAGGTTGGTGCCGTCGCAGCTCTCCGTGCCGGTGATCTCGCCGTCCCCGCAGACAGGCATCGCCACGCAGCCCGAGTAGTCGAAGCCGCAGTTGGAGGCGCAGCCCAGGGTCCCCTCCAGGTATCCCTCGGACGAGCAGGTGGCGCCGTTCAGGTCGGTGCCGTCGCAGCTCTCTCCCGCGTCGATCTGGCCGTTGCCGCAGTCGACGCTGGCTTCGCACTGTGCAGTGTCGTAGACGCAGGCCGCGGTGCAGCCGAGGGTGCCGCCGGAGAAGCCCAGGGAGGCGCAGGTGGCACCGGCGAGATCGTCTCCGTCACAGTCCTCGCTCTCCTGATTGGCCTGGCCGTCGCCGCAGGAGGGGCCGCCGGTGCACAGGGTCGTGTCGTAGGTGCAGTCAGTTGCGCACTGGAGGGTGCCCGCCGGTCGTCCGATGAGGGTACAGGTGCGCCCCGCGAGATCCGTCCCGTCGCATTCCTCCCGGGTGTCGTCAACGACACTGTTGCCACAGGTGGGGGACACGGAGCTCGTGTTGCCGCTGGAATCGTCACAGGCCCAGAACGCAAGAAGGGAGGTGATGATGATCAAGAGGAACAGCTGTTTCATGGGAGAACCTCGCTGGTGAGCCGTGAGGGCTGCTGGCGGGGTCGCAACCGCGCTGGCTCGGGGGTAATTGGGTCCAATAATACAGTGTGCCCCGAACCCCTGTGTCTTGTCAAGGTTGCTGGCTGATTTGTTCTGTCGGGAAGTGGCGCGCCCAAGAGGATTCGAACCTCTAACCCCCGGTTCCGTAGACCGGTGCTCTATCCAATTGAGCCATGGGCGCAGACTATTCAGTTTTCAGGGCAGCGGGTGCTGCCGGCGGAGAGCAAGGGATTCGAACCCTCGGAGCTGTTACACTCACGCGCTTAGCAGGCGCGCACCATCGGCCACTCGGTCAACTCTCCAGTCACTCCTCAGGGGAGCGTAGCGGAGGAGGAGGGATTCGAACCCCCGGTGCTTGCGCACAACGGTTTTCAAGACCGCCGCCTTCGGCCGCTCGGCCACTCCTCCAGGCACAGGCCGGGCAGCCGAAAGGGTGTCCCGAGGGCATCTCCCAAACCAGCCATGTGTTTACTTGCGAAGGGGGAGCTTGTCAACACAAAAAGAACGCCCGCGGCGCCTTTTTGCAGGTTCCATCACAAAGGGCGTCGTCTCAGTCCAGGGGGATGAGGCCCTTGCGGATGCCTTCGGTGACCGCCTCGGTCCGGTTGGTCACGTCGAGTTTGGCGTAGATGTGCTCGAGATGGGTTCGGACCGTGGCCACGGAGACCGAGAGGAGCTTGGCCGCCTCCTTGTTGGAGAGGCCCTTGGCGATGTAGGTGAGGATCTCCTGCTCGCGGGGCGTGAGCGGAGACTCGGGCTCTTCGCCCTGGGAGGCGTTTGGGGAGACGCCGCTCTGGACCGGGAGGGACTCGCGGAACTTCCTCAGAATGTGGCGCGCGAGATGGGGCTGGATGACGCTGCCGCCGGCGGCGACCTCTGTGATGGCGTCGATCATGCGGTCTGCGCCCATGCCCTTGAGCAGGTATCCCGAGGCGCCTGCCTGGATGGCCGAGAGCACGCGCGTCTCCTCGTCGAAGATGGTGAAGATGATGATCTCGATCTCGGGCCGCAGTCTCTTCAGTTCCCGCGTGACCTCGATGCCGTTCATCCCTGGGAGTCCCAGGTCGAGGAGGACGACGTCCACCTCGAGGATCTTCAGGCTCTCCAGTCCTTCCTCTCCGGTCCCGGCGCTGCCGACGATGGAGATCCCGCCGTGCTTGGCCAGGAGGCGCTCCTGCTGCCGCCTGATATCCGGTTCGTCCTCGATGAGATAGACGCGGATGGGCTGGTCCATGGTCACTGGTCCTCCCCCTGGCTGATGAAGTGGGCGGTCTCCACCTCACGCTGTGGCAGGGCGTTGAGGACCGGGATCATGGCCGGCGGGAAGGCGATGTGCATGGCCACGTTGCGATCCTCGGGATTGCCCGAACCCATGTCGCCTATACCCTCCTGGACATGGATGAGGGTGTAGAAGCGTGCCGCCTCCAGGGTCGTGCCCGGCTCCATGTGGATGTCGACCATGGTGGAGTAGAGGATGCCCGTCCCGTCGCCCAGGTTGACCAGCTCGTAGAAGCGCATCTGCTGGGGCCAGTCCAGGAGCCCGCTGTTCTGGATCTCGTAGTAGCCGTGCCATGGCTGCATGCCATCGGGAGCAGGCCAGGGCATGATCTCGTTGTCGTGGTGGTGGCCGGTGACGTGGAGGATCACGTTGGGACATCCGTGGAGGGCTTCTCGGAAGGCGTCGGTCATGGACCCGAAGTCCCTGGAACAATGGTGGCTGGCGACGATGATGAGGCGGTTCCGGTCTGTGAGATCCGCGAGCTGTTCCAGGAGCCAGTCGAGCTGCTCCTGGGAGAAGTATCCAGAGGCCGACGCGGTGACGCCGCCGGCGCTGGAGGAGTCGAGGCCCAGCAGGGAGATGGGGAGGCCGGGGACCGGGTCGTCGTGACGCCAGTAGGAGCGCTCCTCCACCAGGTTGTCGTTGTTGAACCCGTGGCCGATGGGGCCGTGGGTCCTCGAATCGACCACCATGTTGATCCACTCCATGCGGTCGATCCAGTGGCGGTTGGGATCGGCGACGGTGGAGTGGACCTGGTAGTAGCTGTCCGTGGCCGGTATGTAGCACCGGTCAGGGTTCTCGCTGTAGCAGTACCCGTCGATGCAGGCGCTGGCGTCGGTGTTGGTCGCGAAGCAGGTGGGGATGGCGGCGTCGGACATGGCGAAGGTGGGGGTGGAGCCTGTGGGATCCGCCACGGCGAAGTCCAGGGAGTCGAAGTTTCCCAGGGCCAGGAGGTCGTGGTTGCCCTGGGTGGCGAACCAGAGGACGTCCGGGTGGAGGCCGGCGCCCTGGAAGGGGCCGTGGGGCTCGGGGAGGCCCTCGGCGCGGGGCTCGTCGTCGTCCCCGGTGTCGGGGTTCACGGTGTTCCCCTCGATGACGTCCAGGAACCACCGCAGCTCGATATAGTGCTTGTTGTCGGTGAGGTCACCCGAGAACATGATGAAGTCCATGGGGCGGATCGCGGCGAACTCGTTGACGGTGGCGATGGCGCCGTTGATGACGTGGGTGGACCACGCCTCCTGGGGCCGCCAGGCGGACCCCTCGGCGATGAAGCTGTGGATCATGCGCGCCGGCGACTCCTCGTCGGTGACGTGGATGTCCGTCATGTGGACGAAGTAGGCCAGGGAGCTGGGCTCGAAGGCGGCGCCGTTGGAGACCGAGAGGGCGTTCATGTCATCACGGTCTAGGTGCGGTTCTCCCGCCTCGGTCCGGGTCAGGCCGAACTGGGAACGGAGGTCCTCTATCTGCTGGGTCTCCAGCAGGACGCCCCGGATCGTCTCTTTGACCGTCGTGGTGGGGCGCTCGGGAGGAGGGGCGATGTTCTCGTCTTCTCCGGAGTCGGGGCCCGCATCGACGATGTCACCGTCTGGCCCGGCGTCATTGTTGATATTGTTTGTGTTGCTCGTATTGTTGACGTTGCTTGTGTTGTTGGCCGTGGAGCTCGTGTCGTCACACGAGGCGGCCACCAGAGCCACTCCTGTGGTCACGACGAACTCACGCCGGGTGAGCCTGAGGCCGCTGCGATCTTCAGATTTCATGGGGTACCTCCGTGGGCATCGGGGGGTTTACGGGAGAAGCGGGGGCCCCTTGCACTTGAGCAGGGAAGGGGGACTAGAGGGATCTTCTGCGAAGGACGAGGAGCATGCCGAAGAGGCCGAGGATGGAGAGCAGACCGGTCGCCGGAGCACGGTTGCCGCCCATGGTAGTGCAGGAACAGCCGTCGGGGGCATTGCCGGAGCCGGGCTCGCCCGTGCCGCCGTCGTCACCGCCATCTACCCCGGCATCGGGGAGGTTGCCGTTGATGTCGACGCAGACACCCTCGACACACTGGAAGCCGTCTTCGCAGAGCCCTACGCCGTCGTCGATGATGCCGTTGCAGTCGTCGTCGAGGGCGTTGCACACCTCGGCGGTGGGGGTGGGAGCAGAGCAGTCGCTCCAGAGGCCGCCGTTGCAGACGCGGACACCCGAGCCGCAGATGGAGGAGCAGGGCTCCACGAGATCCTCGTCGACGAAGCCGTCGCAGTCGTCGTCGACGTTGTTGCAGGACTCCTCGACGGGCCAGGTGGCAGCACGACACTCGCTCCAGAGGCCCTCGGTGCAGACCTGGTAGCCCAGGCTGCAGGCGCCGATGT
>QKIM01000609.1 GCA_003249585.1 Deltaproteobacteria bacterium | reverse complement strand
CAGTTCGCGGAGCTCCTGGGTGAGGACGGCGAGACGCCTGTCACCAGGGGACGCGAGAACAAGTTTCTGCTGCGTGGGTTCCTTGACGCGGAGTGGGGCGCGTTCGAGGGATTCTGCTAGGTGACGGACTCACGGAATTCAACAGGGGAAGGCTCAATCGGGGCGAGGTCCCTGCCGAGGTCCATGTCGACACCCATGGAGCTGGTCTCACAGACCCGGATGGTCTCGCTCAGGGTGTCCGCGGCCCACGGTGGCCGCGTCCCACGAAGATGGCCCTGATCCTGTCGTCGCGGGTCTCGGCGGGGGTTGAGAAGGCGTCGCCAAAGACCACCTTTTCCCAGAACGTTGATCAGACCGGTCTCACCGACACGGGGAGGTGTTGCGAACCTCCACCGCATTCAAACGATATTTCCTTTACTGTTCCACGACCTGTGGCTATTTTGGCGGCATGAACAAATCGCCCAAGGAACGCTCTATAGACAGAAAAATCCTCAACGCCCTCGAGGGCCGGCCGCGGGCCCTGACGGAACTGCTGTTTGAAGATGAAGAGATTCATTTCATGCAGGAGTACGGCAACACCGTCTCGATCAAACGGTTGGGCTTCAACGACCATGGGCCGGTCCACATGAGGATGGTGCTGCTCAATGCCATCACCATGATGAAACTGCTGCGAAGGGCGAACATCCAGATGAGTCTGGAGAAGGAAGCGATCGGCACCTTCGAGGACAGTCTCGTCGCTGTCATTCTGGCCTCTTTTCTCCATGACCTGGGCATGACCATCGGACGGCAGGACCACGAGCTGCACAGCGCCTATCTCGCCTATCCGATCATCGACCGTGTGCTGACGAAGATCTATGGCAGCGAACTGGAAAAACGGATCATTATTCGTTCAATGGTGCTCGAAGGCATCGTGGGACACATGGCCAACCATGTCGTGCATTCCATCGAGGCGGGGGTGATCCTCATCGCCGACGGCTGCGACATGGAGCGGGGCAGGGCGAGAATCCCGCTCGTTCTGAATACTGCCCCCCGGGTGGGGGACATTCACAAGTACTCGGCCAACTCCATTGAAAACGTCCAGATTGAAGCCGGAGACGAGCTCCCCGTCAAGATCGCCATACGGATGTCGTCCGAGGTCGGCTTTTTCCAGGTCGAGGAGGTGCTGTTGACGAAGATCGCCTCCTCAACCATCAAACCCTATATTGAGCTCTACGCTGGCATCGCCGACAGCGAGCCCAAACGCTACCTCTGAACCCGCCCGCGTCCTTGGCTGATCAAGGCGCCTTCACCGTGGGATTGACGGGATAGCCGAGGAAGAAGCGCTCCTTGGCCAGCAGCACCTTTCTGGTGGGGTCGTAGTGGCGCTGGATCCCGTGCTTGAAGCCGCTGAGATACTCGGCTTTGTGCTCCAGCTTTCCAATCCAGTAGGTGACCTGAGGTCCGTGGAGCAGGCCGCGTCGGTAGGTCTCTTCGCTGGAGATCGAGCGGCCGAGGTACTGCACCCTCCTCCCCTCGATGAGTCCGTTTCGGTTGGTGTATATGTCACTCGGAGTCCCGTCGGAGTGGTTGTACCGGTAGGGGCCGTGCTCGACACCCCGCGCGTAGGTCGTGAGGCGTTGGACCACCCCGTCCTCGAAGTAGAGCGTGTCGGGACCATGGCGGAACCCTTCCCTGTACGACGTTTCGTTTCTCAGTTTGTAGTCCCGGTACGTCTTCACCGCGCCGTGAACACGTCCCTGGCTGTCGTAGGGGATCTCTTCCTTCAGGAGGACCGACGGCCTTTTGGCCTTTTTCGACCGTGATGGCTTGTCGCGCTTGAGCGTCCCGGCGCTATGAGGCGTCTTGCCGTCGATTTGGATGGTCCAGGGGGCGTTGACACCGGGCTCATTGTCAATGAGGAGGCCGTTGCGATAGGTGCTCGTGTAGGCCAGCTCGCCCGAAGGCATGAAGGCCTTCATGACGCCGTGCCACTTCCCGTCGCGGATGGGAATGGTCTGGGACACCCCGCCCTTGAAGTTGTACACCGAGATGACTCCATTTACTATGAACCCATTGCGGAATTCTGCTTCATAGGCCAGCCGCCCCGCTTGATCCCAGCGACGGTACCGGCCATGGGGGAGGCCCTCCCTCAGGGGAACCTCACGGAAGAGCTTCCCACCGGCATAGTGCTCCCTGTACAGGGTTTTGGTCCATGTGGTCCTGTGCAGGAGGGGCCCCATGCGGACCACGTACAGGATTCGCCAGTTCGTGATCATGAGATGTTCGCGGTAGATGGGCACCGAGCTGTAGGGGTTGTCAGCCAGGACGTATTTTGAAATCTCTTTTTCGGTCCCCGCGCAGACCAGGCCGTTGCCTCCAAGCTCCCGGGCCTTCCTCATGGCGAGCAGCGCGGCGTTGGTGCCCGTGACCCGTATCTTTGCCACCCGGATGGCGCTCGGGTCGTAGGGGACCTGCCGGCCGAAGATCAGGCAACTCCCGACCGTCGTCACGCCGCTCCCTTCAGGGAGGGAGGGATACCTGCGAATGACGGTGTCCACCTTGATATTGGAACAGGCCGACAGTGCCGCGAAAACGAGGATGACAATCGCCGCGCTTTGAGACGCAGCGAGGCCGTGGCTTGGTTTCCTTGTGTGCATGCTCTCCTCCTTCAGGTGCGGGCGCCCTCCCTGGTTGATAGTACAGTTCGAATACAATATCCAGATAAGGCTGCGGAGTTGTGCCGTGGTCAGTATCTGGTGACGGAGAAGGTGCCCCCGGCGGGGTCCACGGAGACGACGTTGATGTTCTCGGGTGAGCCCATGCCGTCGCCGATGGAGCTGGTCTCATAGACCCGGATGGTCCCGCTCAGGGTGTCCTCGGCCCACAGGTGGCCGTGTCCCACGAAGATGGCCCTGATCTTGTCCGGGTAGGTCTCGGCGAGGGTGTAGAAGGCGTCGGCGGAGACCACCTTGAAGGAGTTGCCGACGGCGGACCAGACGGTGTACCACGAGTCGCTGTAGACAGGGTTGTGGAAGAACATGAAGACGGGCTCGGGGCGCATGAGCTCCTGCTCCATCCACCACAGCTGCATCTCGTCGAAGGAGCCCGTGCAGGAAGACTCCGCCTGGCGCCCGATGCACACGTCCCAGTAGGCGGGGCCCCGCACGGAGTTCAGGAACAAAAAGCGGTGCATTCGTAAGTGGTCCAAAGTGAGGTTTCCAGGTTTTCACAAGCGCCAGCTGTACGGCTGTTGAAGTGTTGTTGTGCTCAGTGTGCAACATAAGTCTCCCTGTTCGTGGGTATTTTGGCATGATTCGTGGGTAACTGCAACGCGTTTATGGGGGCTCGTGGGATTTTGAGCACACCTGTCCTCTTGCCACATGGGCACCTGATTGCACTTTGGGTTTCGTGGGGTGGGTCAGAACTCTTCCGGGTGGTGCTGCACCTCATCCATGTCCTGGTAGGCAGCTTCCTGGGCGAACATGTCGTCACTGTCAGGAGGGCAGTCCCATGGGAGTTCCATGGTGGGTGAGGCGCGGGCCGGAGCGAAGTACGGGGTCTCAATGGATTCGCCGGTCCCTTCCAGGTAGCGTTTCACCTCACATGGGTCCGTAATGAAGGCCACGATCTTCATCTCACCGCCACAGTCAGGGCACAGGCTCATGTCGATGCTGTACACGTGTTTGAGCAACTGGGCCCAGGACCGCTTGGCGCTTTTCCTTGTGGGGGAGGGAATGTCCTCTTCTTCTGGGCTTGGGTCCACGGGTCGCTTTGGAACGACCTGGGAGCGGTACTTGGCGTTCGGGGCTAAAATACCATGGTAGCGGAGTTGGTGGAAACGCGGGGGAGGGATGATGGCGGCCAGCTTTTCAATGAACTCCGTTGGCGTGAACACCAGGTGCGTGGTGCCGTCATCCCAGGGCGTCTTGAGTTTGAAAGTCAGATCTCCATTGGGGAGTTGCTCCAGGCTCTCGCTGGACAGCGGAGGCCGGGTGATGTAACAGCACAGGTTGAAAAGGCGCTTTCGGTCCCAGCCCGGTATTTGGGTGGCCGCGTGCAGGGAGAACCCGCTGGAGACATAGCACAGATCTCCTGTGCGCCGGCCCTCGTGGGGATCCTGGAGGATGCGCCGGACCCTGTCTGGAGAGTTTTCCCCGAGGGCTATGCGGTGTTGGATGGAGGCGCCGGTGATCTGGGCCAGGGGGAGGTTGTACTGAAGAAGAGGGTCGACATCTTTGAAACGCGCCAAGACGCCGCGAGTGTCGAGCAGTTTGATGATGGAGGAGGAGATCTTCTCGGAGAGCTGCTTGATCTCTTCGTCCCGGGGCCTCTTCGCCATGATGAAAACAGGCGGCATTGGGCAACTCTGCTGTGGTTTTCTGTAGACCCCATCGAGGAAGATGGTGTGGAAATGGAGGTTGAGGTTCAGTGAGGAGCCGAACCGCTGCACGAAGGTGATCGCCCCCGTCTGGCAATGGGACATGGGGATTCTTTTACTCTGGCGCTTGAAACGGCGCTTGTACCAGGAGGAGATGGTCTTCACATAGACCCTGAGGACCTCGCTGGCGAGAGAAGGGTTATGGGAAAGGATGTATCGGAGCTGCTTTGGGAGACTGAGTACGAACTGTCGCACGGGGACCCTGGGGAGAACATCCTCCGAAAGGTGCAGGGCCATCTCGTTCATTCGTCTTCCCATACAAGAAGGGCAGAAGCCACGCCTCTTGCAGGAAAAGGGGATGGTGTAACTCCTGTCGCACGCGGTACACTTGAGCCGTGCGAAGCCATATGCCCTGATACCGCAACGGATGTAGGAGGAGAACTCTTGACCTTCACCCAGTTTAGTGGACAGGTAGTTTATGCTGCCACATCAGCCTCATGAACGGAACAGTTTTCGTACTGCTCCGGGCTTAACATTCCGTTTTTAGAGTGTTTTCGCTTCCTACTATAGAACACCTCAAGGTACTCGAAGATTGCCATCCTGGTCGCCTGCTGGTTTTTCCATATCCGCTGACCAAGTAACTCCCTTTTGATTGTTGAG
>QKIM01000039.1 GCA_003249585.1 Deltaproteobacteria bacterium | reverse complement strand
ACCACTCCTGTGCCCTGGACTCTGCAGGCCTGGCCTGGTGCTGGGGGAGCAGCGCTGAGTACCAAATGGGCTATGGGGGGACGGCCATTTTCTCCTATCCCTGGCAGGTGAGCATGCCGGCAGGTGTCGCCTTCACGCGGATAGCCCTCGGGGATCTCCACTCCTGTGCGCTTGACGATCAGAATGGCGCCTGGTGCTGGGGCAATAACAGTGATGGTCAACTGGGGAATGGCACGACAACGCTGGCCGCCACCCCCAGTCCGGTCACCTTCCAGTAATCTCCTCTGAACGAGAAGACTCATCCATCAGGAGGGGACAACAGGCTGCTGAAAAAGGTGCCTGAGGGAACCCCGTCAGGCAGCGTGCCTCCCTCCTCCCGGGAGAGCTGGGCAGGCCGAAAGGCGGTGTCGTGACCGGGGAGGTCAGACGGGCATTTTCAGGTGTCACGTTCTCCAAAAACATTGAACGAAATGCACGGGCGTGGAACGCGGTCTACCTGAACAGCTGGATGCTGAGCAGAAGGAGCACCAGACTGAGCAGGATCAGCGCCGTTCCGTCAAGGAGCCGGCAAGCCATGCAGATTTTCGATAGAATCGGGTGTTCATAGGAAAAGTCCCTCATGGAGTGGTGGTGTGCATCGTGGGCAAGCCCACTCCCCACGGAGGAGGACGCAAAGAGAATCACCACGCCAAACACCAACATCATCATAAAAAGATATTCCATAACGTACCTCCCTTGAATGTGATCGCCTACTCCTATTGTACCGGGCCAGCCAGCACCGTTCAATGGGGGCTGTTTTCCGCCTGACATTCGTGAATGGAAGGTGAGTGCGGGGAGGGGCTATTCGTAGATGACCAGGTAGCTGGACATGACAATGTTGCCCGCGCTGTCGGGAGGCGTGTTTCCAAGGTAGCTGCCGCTGTATTCGATGACCGCCGTCTCTCCGGGGGTCACATCTGCGGTCACGTCGAACACATGGGGTTCCACCTGCTGCCCGGGACACCAGCCGCCCCGGCCGTACCACCAGGTGCCGCCCTGGTTGGGCACCATGCCATGGTCCACCTGGGGCATGCAGCCGGTGGTGGTTCCCGCCGCGGGATGACTCACGGAGTACTCGGCGCCATTGACCAGAAACGCATGGGAGTGATTGCAGAACTCGGCGCAGTTGTTGGTATCGGCGCCGTGGCCGGTTATGGTGGCCCACAGCTCGACATGCTGGGCTCCGGCGGGGATGGGCACATCGAGAGGCTGATAGGAGACATTGTATTGGGAGTTGAAGTCCCCGCCGGCGAAGAGCGACACGGCGGTGGAGGGGGAATACCCCTTTGCCCTGCTCAGGAAGCGGAAGTCCATCCGGGTGAGATATTGCTGGGGGTTCCATTCGGGGCTGATGACAAAGCGGATCCTGCGCGTGCCGCCCTCCTGAAGGTAGGCGAGCATGGGCGTGGTGTCCACCAGGTAGCGCCCCTGCCGGTGGTAGGTGGTGATGAACCGGGCCATCTCAAGCCAGGTGACGCCGTCGGTGTCCAGCAGGAAGATGTTGGAGATGTAGTCCCAGGCGCCGCAGTTGCCAAACTCCGGGCCTTCGGGATCGGGGCAATCCATGGTGAGGTCGATCTCCATGGTGTCAAAGGCCGCCATCGCACCCGCATCGGGAAAATCCACGTCGATCTCCACGGTCCCGCCCAGCACCTCGGAGGACCAGGGAGAGACGATGGTGCCGTCCCCCTCCGAGAGGTAGGCCTCGCGTGTCGCTTCGTAGTTGTAGTGTTTCACTTCGTTGGCGGCGTAACTGATGTTGGACTCCCATGGCCACTCCCCCGCACTCTCCAGCGCCGTGTTGTACCGGGTGACATCGGCAAAATTCCCCATGAACCGAATGCGCTGCTGCCGGTCAATGGCGAAGCCACCGCGTCCCTGACCCTGAAGCAGCTGTCCAACCCAGCCGTCGATATCGTTGGCGTGATGGGCCACCAGGTGCATGCGACCTCTCCACCACTCGGCCTCGGTGGGATCCATGAGGTCCAGGTCCGCGTCTATCCGGGTTTGCAGCGCCTCGAGCTCCGCCTCAGTATCGGAGGTGCTCCGCGCCGCTATAAAAAAGAAGTGCGTGTTGTCCGGGGAGTTGATCATCAGCATCCCCATATCACGCGCCCACAGGGAGGTGTCGTCCAGGGCGGAGTTGACCGTGGCGTTGGTGAGAAACACGTAGCTCTCACACCCGCTGTAGCGCTCCGAAAAGTGGAAGGTGCCGCCGTCGCGCAGCGTGAGCGCAAAGTCGTCGGCCAGGGCATTTCGCAGGATGCCAGAGGGGCCGGTTGCGTCAAAGGTGCGGATGGGAAGGTCCAGATCCACGCACACCTTGCTCGGATCCGGAGGGGTTGCCACGTCGGCGTCCATATCACCGTCGGCGACTGCGTCGGCGTCCGGGCCGGCGTCCTGATCCGGGACCGTCCTGCTGTCGTCGGTGCACAGGGAAAAGGTGAGGGCAAACAGCGCAGCGAGGATGAGAAGGGCAGTTTTTTTCCACATGTGGGCTCCCAATACCGCGGGGAAGGCCTTCGCCTGTTACACCGGCACTCCCGGGCACGTGTGGATACTGTATTCCACAACCCGCGACCGGACAACCAGGAATATCCCAAGCCGAGAGCTTCCCGCCATGGTGTCCATTCCCCCCCCGGAACCGTTCTGAGTCACCTCACGAGGACAACCGGGGAGCATATACCTTCCCCGGTAGTGCTGGTCAGGGCCTGTCGTGGTCGCGTTCACAGGTCGGCATTATGGGAGATCAGCAAGTACATTCTCCCCGAACCTCTATCTGAAGAAATGGGGCCCGCGGGGCTGTCGAGCGTCTTATGGGTCCAAGGTGAGGACGGGGCTGGAGGTGGCGGTGGTGGTGCCGTCGCCCAGCTGGCCGCCGCCGTTGTAGCCCCAGCACCAGATTCCCCCCGCGTCTTCCAGGGCGCAGGTGTGGCCCAGGGCCAGGGAGACGGCGCGCCACTGTGTCCCCGGGGTGATGAGGGTGGGGGTGGTGCGGTTGATGGAGTCCCCTGTCCCCAGCAGACTCCCGCCGTTGTAGCCCCAGCACCAGAGCTGGCCAGTCGTGTCGATGCCACAGGTGCTCGAGTATCCTGTGGTGATGGAGGCAAAGGTGTGGCCCCCTGAAACCGCAACGGGGGTCGTGGAGGCGGTGTAGTTGCCGGTGCCCAGCTGGCCATAGTTGTTCCACCCCCAGCACCAGGCAGCCCCTGCCTGATCGAGGGCGCAGGTGTAGGCGCCGCCCGCGCTGATGCTGGAGAAGGAGTGTCCTCCTGAGACGTCGACCCGCGACGTGGCGGAGGTGGTGGTGCCGTTCCCCAGCTGGCCGTTGCTGTTCTCGCCCCAGCACTGGGCCGCGCCCCCCTGGACGAGGACGCAGGTGTGGTAACCCCCGCCGGAGACGGCGATGGCCTCGGTGACGCCCCACGCCGGCACCGGACTGAGTTTGTCCGCGGTGTCCTGGAACCCCAGCTGGCCATCGCTGTTTTGGCCCCAGCAGTAGACACCCCCCAGCGAACCGAGCCCGCAGGAGTGGTAGTATCCCGAGGTGACCTCGGTGAAGGTGATGCCGGAGACCACCACGAGGACCGGCTCATAAGCGTCGTAGGTGCCCCCTGTGCCCAGCTGTCCGCTGCCACCCGCGCCCTGGCAGTAGATGTTCCCCTGGATGGTGAGACCGCAGATGTGTTCAAAGCCCAGGGCGTGCCCGAAGGAGGTGAAGGCGTGGCTCCCCGCGATCGCCGTCGGGATGGAGGAGTTCACGGGGAGTCCGGTGCCCAGCTGGCCCTTGTTGTTGGTGCCCCAGCACCAGCCGACGCGGTCCATGTCCACGGCGCAGGACGCGCCGCCCGAGAGCTGGACATTGGCGTACCGTTTGCCATGGCAGTCGGCTGTGTTCACCGTGGTGCAGGCGCCTTCGCACAGGAGCTCCCCGTAGGCCAGGTTCTCCATGCTGATGCAGGTCTGGCCGTTGAAGGCCGACCCGTCACAGGTCTCGTTGTAGTTGATCTGGACGACGCCGTCGCCGCACCGGCCCGCCGCTTCGCAGCCCGCCGTGACGTAGGCGCACTGGCCGTCACACTGCATCTGTCCCCCGTAGAACCCCAGGGACTGGCAGGTGGAGACGCCCAGATCGATACCGTCGCACGCCTCTCCGTAGTTGGTCTGGGCGATGTTGTCGCCACAGCGGCCGCGCTCCTGGCAGCTCTCAAGGTCGAAGGCGCAGTTGGAGGCGCACGAGAGGGTGCCGGCGTAATAGCCTAGGGACTCGCAGGTGGTGTCCCCGAGCTCCGGGCCGTCACACTCCTCGCCCTCCGTGGTCTGGACGATCCCGTCTCCACAGTACCCCTCGGTCTCGCAGGAGACGAGATTGAAGGTGCAGTCATCGGAGCAGGTCAGCTGTCCGCCGTAGTAGCGGGCATCGACGCTGTGGCAGGTGGCGCCGCCCAGCTCGACCCCGTCACACTGCTCACCGAACTCACTCTGGATGACCCCGTCGCCGCAGCTGCCCCCTGCCTGGCACTGGGTGATATCGAAGGTGCACTGGTCGGAGCACACGAGGTTCCCCGAGTAGTACCCCAGGGAGGTGCAGGCGTTGCCGCCCAGATTGCCGCCGTCACACTGCTCGCCGACGTCGATGACGCCGTCGCCGCAGGTAGAGGTCGCGGAGGTGCTCTCGTCGCAAGCGGCGAGGGTGAGGAGGAGCGTGAGCAAAAGAGGGAGGTGTCTCATGGGGGCATCCCTTCCGACGGCGTCGGCCGCAATACCCCATTGTGACCGGAAATACGGTGTTTGTCAAAGCGCTGGCGCCGATGTCCGTCTACAGCAGGACCTTGAGCCACAGCCCGATGCCGAGGATCCACCCCCGGGACTCGAAGCCGGGGTAGCCGGGGTTGTTGGTCTGGAAGCCCGAGGACTCGGTGAGGAACTCGTCGGTGAAGATGTCCTTGGAGTCTACGAACTCGTCGATGAGGGGGTTGC
>QKIM01000281.1 GCA_003249585.1 Deltaproteobacteria bacterium | reverse complement strand
ACCACCACCCAAAGGAGAGGGGACGCCATGCAGCACTTCAAGCCGTCCGTCGTCAGCGATGTCTTCAACGATGCCATGGGGGAGGTGGCCTATGTCTCGCAAATCCAGGTCGTTCTCGACTTCGCCTCATCGCTGGCTCAGGAGGTGCTCGGCAGTGCCCTCGGGGAGCTGCTGAGGCGGTCGGTCTTCGGATACAGGTTTGTCCCCCGGTTCTTCATTCCATACTGGGAGTTGCTGCCCCAGGAGGACCTCGCCCGTCGTGCCCGGATCACCCGTCAGATCGTGAAGGCGTCGGAGCTTCAGACGCAGACAGAGCGTTTTCTGGCGCTCCCCATGGACCACACTGGGGAGCCCCAGCTTCGGGTACTGCTGCTCTCGCACCAGGACCGGGACAGGCTTATCCTCAAGGTGAACCACATGGCCGCCGACGCAGCGGGGACCAAGGAGACCATCTATGCTCTTGCGGAGATCTACACGAGGTTTTTGTCCGGAGAAGCCGTTTCAGAGCCCGTAGAGGGCAGCCGAGGGTTGTGGCAGGTATTGAAGGGGTCGCTGCCTCGCCGCGCCCCAGCCATGATGGTAAACTATTTCAAGGATATTTGGGGGAGCTTCCGATTCCCGGATCCCCTGACAATCCCTTCGGGGCGGACGCGCGGAGTGTCCCCTCTGTTTTGCCTCAGGACCTTCTCTCCCGACACCATGTCGGCCATCGCCCGGTTGCGGGAGGAGACGGGAGCAACCATCAACGATGTCCTTCTCACGGGGATGGTGCACGGCGCGCTCCCCCTGGATCGCCGCCGGACCGGTCAGGCGCTGCGACTCATGGGGACCGTGGATCTCAGGCGGTTCATCCCCTCCGGAAAAGCAGGCACCTTCACCAACCTCTCGTCCTTCTTCTTTCCTGTGGCCGGGCGCTATGGCGGTGAACCGTTCAAAGAGACCCTGGTGCGAGTCAAGGACGTCATGGACGGGCTCAAGGAGCACGAGCTCGGGCTGGGCTGGATCTTCGGCTCTGTCGTTCTGCTGGGAGCCTACCCCTTCGGCATCAAGCGTCGGGTCATTCGAACCATTTTCAACAGGCTGGCGGAACACAACAACATGGGACTGTCCCTCACCAATCTGGGGAGACTCGACCATGATCGGCTCGCCTTCGGTCCGATCCGCCCCGTCGCCGGGACGGTAATGCCCCCAGCCTGTATTCCCCCCTCGTTCTTCCTCGGGGTGTCGGGATTCGAGGACACGCTGACCCTTTCCATGGGCTTTTACGAGTCGGCCTATGATTCTGAGACCATAGAGACACTGTTGGGGAACATCGAAGCGGTTCTCCTCGAGGCGGGATCCGGGTGAGGGCAGTCGACGCTTTCAGAGTGCCAAACCGCCCGATATGGTGTACAAGCGGAAATCGCAAGGAGGGCTCATGAGCACAAAATGCGCAAAATGTGGAAAGAACATGGACGCCGCACCTTACTCCAAGGCACACAACGCGTTGGTGTGTCCGAGCTGCGGGTACCTCCTCCGAATGGAAACGCTCACGCGGGGGGAAGAGCGGGCCTCACGACCCGAGGTGCCGCTGCCTCAGGGGATGACCATCTCCTCAGGCGAAGGCGTACTCATCCTCAGAGCACGATGGTTTGAGCGGGGGTATCTGATTCTTGCGCTCTTCACGCTCCTCTTCGACGGAGCGCTTGCCCTGTGGTACACCTCGCTCCTGGGGCTTGACGCTGTGGGGGTCAACTACTACTCCCTGTCGCCCGTGATCCACCTCGTCGCTTCCGTGATCCTTACCTGGTATACCCTCGCCTGTCTGTTCGACACTTCGGTTATCTCCATCTCTACGGAGCGGATCGTCGTCCGTCACCGGCCCTTCCCCTGGTTTGGTGGAATGTCGCTCCCCGCCCACCAGCTGGATCAGTTGTGGTCGGAGCGGCAGGAAAAGGTGGCCGGGGAGCCCCTCTATCATGTGCGGGGTCAACTGCGCAACGGAAGAACCTTCAACTTCCTCTACGGGCTGCACAATCCGTCCCAGGCCCTTTATATCGAGCAGGAGATCGAACATTTCCTGGGGATCGTCGACAGGCCCGTCCCCGGGGCAATGTAATCCCTTTATATTGTTATTTACTATTTTGATGGGGGTCAGGCTTCGACGATGGAATAGCCGTTGTCCCTGGTCCAGGTGGCAAACTTGGTGTCGATGGTCTTGATATGATCGATGAGCCAGTTGTTCAGGAAGGTGTTGATGTAGTCGGAGAGGTCATCTGTCACGCCCTCTTCCTCGAAATCCGTCACCAGGTTGGTGAGGGTCTCGCTGAGCTCCTGATGTTTTCCCAGGTGTTCCGCCATGTAGGGGTATTTTGACGCTTTCATGTGTTTTTCTTCGGTGGCGAAGTGGGTGCCCGTGTAATCAACGAGAAACTCGAGCGTTTTGATGATCTGCTCGGGATGATGGTGAGAAGCCAGGGCATCAACTGCCTTGTTGAAGTGTGTGATCCACGTCTTGTGCTGGTCATCGATGAGATCGATACCCACGCTGAGGCTCTCGGTCCAGGTGATCTTTTTCATGGCGTCGCTCCTTGAGGTGCTGCATCCAAAGATGTTCTCTACACGGTTTTCAGAGTCTCTGCATACTGTGATTTTCTTCTCGTGTCAATCAAAACAGATGAGGTTTTAGGCCCTTGGAGGGTAAAGTTCAAAGCGTCGGAGCGATGACGAGGGAGGGGGTCAGTTTCTGGGCCGCCGTGCCGTCGCCCAGCTGCCCATGAAAGTTGAATCCCCAGCAGTAGCCCATCCCGTCTGAGGTGATGGCGCAGGAGAAGCTGTCTCCAACCCCCAGCTCCTGAGCGTTGACGAGGGAGGAGGTCTGCACGGGGACATCGCTCTCGGTGGTGGTGCCGTCTCCCAGGCGACCGTTGTTGTTGGAGCCCCAGCACCAAACCGCTCCATTGGTCAACAGCGCGCAGGAGTGGCTGGTCCCGACGGAGGTCATGACCACTGCCGTGATGTTGCTCACCTGCACTGGAGTGTTCCGGTCCAGGGTGGGTCCATCGCCCAGTTTTCCGTTTGTGCCGTCGCCCCAGCACCAGGCGCTGCCATCGGAAACGGAGGCGCAGGTGTGTGTGGATCCCGCGGAGATGGAGGTGACCTGAGAGAGGGCGGAGACCTGCAGGGGAGTGTAGCTGTTGTTGGTCGTGCCCTCTCCGAGCTGGCCGTCATAGTTGTTGCCCCAGCACCAGGCCATTCCACTGTCCTGGGAGGCGCAGGTGTGGTTCTCCCCTGCGGAGACCATGGACACGATATAGTTGAGGTTTGTTTCAACGGGGGAGTGCCGCTCCGTGGCCGAACCGTCACCCAGTTTGCCGGAGGTGTTGTCACCCCAGCAGTAGACGCGCCCTCCAGAGGAGATGGCGCAGGTGTGGTAGGCGCCACAGGAGACCGAGCGCGCCTGACCGCCGGGGAAGGAGACCTGCTGGGCCGTGTACTGATCGGTGGTGTTGCCCAGTCCGAGTTGACCGTAGCTGTTGTATCCCCAGCACCAGATGGCGCCACTTCCCGTGACGGCGCAACTGTGTTCACGTCCGGCGCTGATCTGGATCACGTCTGTGAGACCCTGTACCTGGACGGGGCCGTGCTCTTCGGTGGTGGAGTTGTTGCCAAGCTGTCCGTGGTTGTTGTATCCCCAGCACCAGGCGTTCCCGGCTGAGTCGACTCCGCAGGTGTGGTACTGGCCGCCGTCCACCTGCAGGAGGCTGCCGCAGCCCATGGCCGTACAGTTGCTCTCGCACCCCTGGATCGTCCCGCCGAAGTATCCGAATTCACGACAGGTCCCGGTGCCGATTTCCAAACCGTCGCACTCCTCGTGAATGGCCTGGAGAACCCCGTCGCCGCAGCGACCGCAGCCATTGAAGTCGATGGTGCAGTTGGCCAGGCAGGTGGGGACGCCGTCGGTGTAGAACTCCGTCTGGCCGGCGCAGCTTGCGTTTCCGAAATCGACCCCGTCGCAGGCCTCCATGGGATCCTGACGCACCAGGTCTCCACAGAAGCCGGCATCCTCGCAGGAACTGAGATCGGCGGTACAGTCGCTGTTGCAGGCGATCTCACCGCCGTAGTACCCCAGATTCTCACAGGTCTCCCCATGATGATCGCTCCCGTCACATTCCTCGTACTGCACCTGGGCCAATCCATCACCACAGCGGCCATTGAGTTGGCAGAGGGTCAGGTCGAACCGGCATCGATCGTCACAGGCCAGGCCCTCCCCATAGTATCCGAGACTCTCACAGGTCTCTCCATTGAAATCGTAATATTCACACTCCTCGTATTCGGTTTGGATGATGGCGTCCCCGCAATTCTCGGCTCCCTCGCAGGCTGAGACATCGAGCTTGCAGTCCGCGCGACAGGTCACGGATCCGGATGGATAGCCGAGGCTCTCGCAGGTGGCCCCGAAAACGTCGTCTCCTTCACACTCTTCGTATTCGGGCTGCAGGGTCCCGTCGCCGCAGGAGCCGAAGACCTGACAGCCCGAGTCATCGATGGTGCAGTCGCTGTTGCAGATCATCTGTCCGCCATAGTACCCGTGTGCCAGACAGGTGTTGGAACCGAAATTCTGGGTGTCACAGGCTTCGTCGCCTTCAATCTCCCCGTTTCCACAGGTTCCTCCCCCCCCTCCACCGTCAGGAGAGCAGGCGAGCAAGGACCAGCAGACCAGGCCGAGGATGAGCACATATACCTTCATGATGTCCTCCATTTGGGGCCACCGTGGGCCTTGGGACAGTGTAAACCATGTTCAGGGTGATGCAAAGCTGAGGGGTAGGGGAGCGTGTTTTTTTTCCACCGCTACCTGGGGTACTTCTTTGGTTTTTTCAAGAGAGATTCAGGGGATCTTCTCGATGGCGGCGATGGGGAGCCAGCCCTCCAGCTGCAGGCGGTCGGCTGTTTTAAAATCCTGCATGGCGGTGTGGACCGGGAAAATATCGCGGCCGAGTTCTTTGACCGCGTGCTTGACGGCACCCTCACCGTTGGGCGCGGC
>QKIM01000036.1 GCA_003249585.1 Deltaproteobacteria bacterium | reverse complement strand
GCCGAGAAGGTGTCGCAGTCGGCGTCGTCGCAGTCCACGTCTCCGTCCCCGTCATCATCGATCCCGTTGTCGCAGCGCTCCGGCTGGCAGACCTGGGCGAGCACGCAGTCGGCGTCGTCGCAGTCCACGAAGCCGTCGCCGTCGTCGTCGAGCCCGTTTCCACAGTTTTCCAGCCCCAGACAGTTGACGTCGTCGACACAGTCGGCGTCGTCGCAGTCCGCATAGCCGTCCCCGTCATCGTCGAGCCCGTTGTCGCACACCTCGGGGACCTTGCACGAGATGGAGGAGGCACAATCCGCGTCGTCACAGTCCACGTCCCCGTCGCCGTCATCGTCGAGGCCGTTGTCACACACCTCCTGGCCCGTACAGGCGGGATCGGAGAAGCAGTCCTGATCGGCGCAGTCGGTGTACCCGTCCCCATCGTCGTCGAGCCCGTCGTCACAGTCCTGCTCCCCGAGACAGGCGGCCGTAGCCTGGCAGTCCTGATCGGCGCAGTCGGTGTACCCGTCCCCGTCGTTGTCGACCCCGTCGTCGCAGACGGTCTCAAAGACCGGGTCCTGGGGCGCGAGGCCGCCGGAGTCGAAGCTGCAGGCCACACCCGCGGGAATGATGATGAGGGATAACAGAATGATGTTCTTCATGACAGGCTTCCTCCGCCGACAGTATACTCCCATCTGCCAAAAGATCGACCCCTGCGGGGCCCCGACCCGATCCGCGCCGTCACACCACGCGCTGTTCCTTCTCCGTGGAGCCGGGGACCACCTTGGAGATGGTGCGACCGGCGATCTTGGTCGCATCATCGAAGCTGTCCGCCAGGAAGGTCTGCAGGTTGGCCGTGGAGGACTCGAGCCCCTTGACGATGACCTCCTGGGCCACGGCCACTCCGTAGTCGATGAGACCGCGGAGGTCGACCCGGGTGCCCTCGTAGCCTTTTTCGTTCTCATGGACGATCTGGACGAAGTTCCCCACGGCACGCAGCATCGCGGGGACCACCACGGGCTCCACGATGCGCAGGGCGTGCTTGGCCATGCCCAGGGGTTTGTCACGGTCCAGCTCCCGCCGGTATTGCTTGAAGTGATCCTTGTTGTCCACGAACTTGATGCGGAAGTCGTGACTCCCGTCGGGCTTCTCGTAGAGGATGATCACCAGGTTTTCGGTGATGTAGCCCCAGATCCCGAGGATGAAGATATTGATCCCCGCCTCGTCGGGCCGCAGGTCGGGGATGAAGTCCGTGTCGTTGAAGAATCGGAGCACCAGCGTGAAGAAGACCACGAGCTTCTCGGCCAGCTCGGGATACCTGCGCAGGTAGTAGCTGTACTGGCTCTTGGCGAGGCTCTCCAGGGAGAACTGCTCGAGCTTGCGGCATCCAGCCGGGAGGTAGTCCGCCCGCTCCTGGAAGGTATAGAAGGTGGAGTCGATGCGCCGGTAGGTGTGGAGCTCCCCTCCGCTGCGCAGGCCGCCCTTGAGATCGTAGGAGAGGATGAACTCCACGAGCTTGGCAAGGAACCGCCGCCGATGTCCGCCGACGAGCTTGTCCTCGATGGGGGCGAGCCAGCCCGAGCGGCGCAGGAAGGGCAGGAGGTCCGTGTTGCGGCGGTCCGGGAACCGCATCCCCGAGAGAAACAGCCCGAGATGCTGGATGAACCGGACCCCGACCTTGAGCATCCCCGGGCTCAGATACCCCATGGTCTCCTCCAGATGGTACTGGGGGTACCCGTGGTGGTACATGAACACTTCGCTCAGGAGTCCCCGCACGAAGTCCCGGTCAAAGAACCGCCGCTCCCGAGGAGAGAGGAGGTCCGTGAACCGGTCCGTCGCCAGCTCGATGAACCGGTCGTTGCTCTCGACGCTGCTCTTGTACTGGGAGGGCGAGACCGCGGGGGACGGGAGGTAGAAATTGAGCTCCGGCAGGAGGAAGTCCGTCTCCCGGTGGCGTTCGAAGCACCGCTCGATGATCTCCCTGGCCTCGCTCCAGTCCATCTTGGGATGGCGGGCGCCGTTGAGCCAGCGCAGGGTGTCGCGAACCCCCACCGTGACCGGCGCGTTGAAGAAGGCCCTCAGATGCTCCGTGGTCCTGGAGTCCAGCGGTGCCCTCCGCAGATCCTCCATACGGGCTCGGAAGGCGCTGTTGTCAGCCACCTTCACGTCGGTGTAGTCGTCCTTGGCCATGACGTCGTACAGGGTGTACTCCTGGTCCCGCTCCATGCTGTAAATAAGGAACAGGGCCCCGGGGTCACGGTCGGGAAAGACCACATTCTCGCCACCGATGAGCCGCCGGACGAGATCGGGAATGTGGGGAAGGAAGAGCCGCTCGGGCTCGCCAAAATAAAAATAGGGGAGCTCCCGGACGGCCTCCGTGGAGTCGTCCCAGGTCTTGCGCCAGGTGGGAAAGAGGGAGTAGCCGATGGAGCCGAAGACCTCGGAGACCGTCGAGCGGGGGATCTCCACGGGACGATCACCCCCGAGGCGCATGGTGAAGTTGTCGGTCTTGCCCACCTTGAGCAGAAACCGCTCGGCCATGGACCCCGCGAAGACGGTGACCTTGGCCTCCACGGAGCGCCAGGTTTTGGGACTGTGGTGCTCCACTACGAGCTCTCGAAACGCCGCAACGAGCCGGTCCCGGTCCAGGGCGTAGATGTAGGTGTGCGATCCCGCCTCCCTCCCGGGAGTGAGGCTGTAGACCGCCTTGAAAATCGCCGAGATGATCTCGTGGTTGCTCGGGGAGACATCGGGTGACGTGGTGCCCATGGGCAGCTCCTTGCCGTGAACGGTGAAGAGTCTGTGAACCGAACGTCTCATGGGACCGCGTCGGTTCGTGCTCAGCCCACGGTACTGTATCTGCATGGGCAGGTCAACCGGACTGTGGCGCCGAAACGTCAATGCGGATTGACAACCTTCGGGTTGTCATCTAAAGAGGGACAATGGAAAAACCCAGCCCATCACGACTTCTGTGGTTTCCCAGGGGGACGACGGCCGCCGTCGGATTTCTCCTGCTCGCCGCGGCCCTGGAGCTGGGGGTCCACCGGATCGCGCTGTTCTTCCACAAACCTTCCCACGAGCTGGCCGAGATCCCCAACCGGTTCAAGTACCTCGTCCCCTTCGCCACCTTCTCGCTGTATCTCCTCGAGGTCACGAGCCTCCTTCTGCTCGTCGCCTTCTCTGCACACATATTAAGGATCCGCGTGGTCTCCAAGCCGCGCAGGATCCTCCTGGGCATCAGCCTCTTCTTCAGCCTCCCGGTACTGGCCATCAACGGCATCCTCATTCCCACCCACACCATGGGCTACCTCCTGTGGTACTACCTGTCGGCCCTGACCCTGTTCATCATCTTCGGATACAGTATCTGGCTCCAGGCAGCCCAGCACCACAGCTACCGCACCCTTGGTCTGTGGTACCTCCTCCTGATCCCGTCCCTGCTGCTCCTGGCGGCCCGCATCGTGAGCCCCCAGGCCGTAGGGTTCGAGACCAACCACCGGGTCTCCAACGTCCTGCTCATGGCCGGCAACTACCTCTTCATCTATCAGGGCATCCTTTGGCCCTTCCTCATCCTGCGACGTCGGGACGTGACCTGGCCCCCCCTCCTGGCCGGTCTCGCCGCCACCCTCGCCCTGGCCGTGGCCCTGAGGCTCGCGCCCTCGGTCTCTGCCACCGTCATCTATGGCGGCCTCCGGGTCAACCTGCCACTGGTCCCCTCGGGCAAGCTGCTCTTCTACCTCTCCTTCTGGGCCGGCACCACCGCCATCTTCTCCCTGCTGGCCATGCCTCGCTGGAGTCGTATTCTGGGGCTGAGCCTCCTTCTGTGGCTCCTGTTGGGCTTCTCACCTTACACGGAAGTGGAGATCCTGCCCTTCGTCCTGCTCTACCTCCTTCTGCTCCTCTCCATGAGTCTGCGGAGCCGGAAAGTTCCCCCCGCCAGGCTCTCCTCCCGCGCAGCCGGCCCGTGGTCAGAGGCCACCGGCGTCTCTCTGCACGCCCGCCGTTCGGGGCGCTACATCGTCCTCACGGGAGAGCACCGTGGCCTCCCGCTCACCGTGACCCTGAAAAAATCGCTCTTTGGGAGGGTGGCCGCCTACTCGCTGACGCTGGGCAGCACCCCGGACCACGAGCCCGACTGGATCGCCACCTCCCTGCCCTATGTCCCGCTGAGCCGTCACCTCTTCCCCTCCCTGCCGAGGATCCTCTCCATCTCCAGGATCCCCATCGACGGTTACGGGCTGTGGGACCGCAACTTCTTCTCGGACGCCCTCATCTCGCAGGAGTCTGATTCGGCCATCGACACCCTGCTCGACGGAGAGATTCGCCTGTGGTGGGGTTCAGGCCTCACCTACGAGTCCCCAAACCCGCCTCCCTGTTCCCCCCGGCTCCCCGAGACCCTGGCGCTCCTCACCGACCTCGCAGAGAAGGCGTTGATCCTCTGATCCTCTGAATCCCCCCTGCGCGGTCACCCTGCGGATGTTATTTCATGCGAACGACGTAGTTGCTGGTTTCGAGCATGATCATGATCTCGTAGGTGTCGAGATCAGTGAAGGTGGACCGGTCCAGGATCAGCCGAACGGTGCCCAGGTTGTGCACCAGCTGGAGCACGTCGAGCTGCTGGTCGTTGAGATCACGCAGCGGACGCTCGATGGGGGAGGCGAGGGTGAAATACACCTCGGGGGCCGGGATCTCGTTGCGGATGCGGTTCACCTCATCGATGATCCGCATGCCCTCCATGAGAAGCCCCTCGGTACTCTCTTTGATCTCGTTCAGGAATTCCGCCTCATCAGGGGGCAGGAGATCAAAGGTCCCCGAGACCCAGGTGAGCAGCCTGTAGAAGGCCTTTGTGGGCTCGAGATCGAAGTTGTTGTTGATGGTGCAGTAGTAGACCTTCCCCTCGCGGATATAGATCTTCGCTTCTTTGTCACCGGAAAAGATGTTGAGGACTCCGGACTTCCTGGAGGTCGAGAGCAGCTGCAGCAGGTCGGGGATGGGGATTTCGTCGATGGAGCCCGACATGTGCCGGGTGATCGACATGGTGGTCCT
>QKIM01000194.1 GCA_003249585.1 Deltaproteobacteria bacterium | reverse complement strand
TGGATCTTGGTGTCCAGATCCACGAAGAGGGGAGGTTCCCTGTGGATGGGCTTTCGCTGGACCTGGTCGAGCTTCGCCTTGCCGTCCACGGGGTGGCCGATCACGTTGACGATGCGCCCGAGCACCTCCTTGCCCACGGGGACGGTGATGAACTCGCCCGTGTCCCTAACCCTGAGGCCGCGGCTCAGCCCGTCGGTCGTATCCAGCGCGATGCAGCGCACGGTGTGTTCACCGATGTGCCGGGAGACCTCGAGGACGAGGTTGTCCGGCTCGGGGCTGATGTTGGGGTTGCTCACCGAGAGCGCACGGTAGATGGGGGGCAGCTTCCCCTCGTCGAAGATCACGTCGACCACGGGGCCGATGACCTGGAGCACGGTGCCGGTCTGGGTCATTTCTGGGCCTCCGTTCCTGCTATGATTTCCATGAGTTCCAAAGTAATCTTCTCCTGCCGGATTTTATTGTACTGGAGCCGCAGCTTTTCCAGCAGCTCCGACGCGTTGCGGGAGGCGTTGCTCATGGCGTTCATCCGCGCCGCGTGCTCGGCCACCAGCGACTCCATGGCCGTGAGCCGGAAGAGCCGCTCCGCATACATGGGGTAGAGGTGATTCCCCAGCTCCCGGTGGCTCGGCTCACACTTGAATTCCACGGCATCGGACACCATGGCGACGCCCTCCACGGGAAAGAGGCGCCGACTCGTCGGGGTCTGCGTGAGGAAGGTGTCGAAGCGGTTGTAGAAGAGCACCACCTCGGCGATGCCCCCGGCGTTGTACCGCTCGCTGAGTTCCCTGAAGAGGGCCATGAGCGCCTCGTCGGTGGGCGCGTCGAGGACCTTGGGCAGCTCACGGGACACGGCGATCTCCCGCTCCCTGAGGAACCCGGTCCCCTGGCGGCCGAGGACGATAAGTTCGCGCCGCCCTGGATTTCCCAGGGGCTGGGCGAGGTAGTACTTCACGAGATTCTGGTTGAACCCCCCGCACAGGCCTCGATCGCTGGAGAAGAGGACATGCAGGGCGACCTGTTTGAGGGCCTTTGGGCGGTCTCCCTTTCGATTCATGGTCTGCATCCGGCCCACGGTCTCGGCCAGGCGCGACATATAATCGCGGTGCCGGCGCAGCTTCGACTCGAGCCTGGTGAAGCGCGCCGTGGAGACCATACGCATGGCCTCGGCGATCTTCTGGCTGCTGCGGATGGAGGTGATCCGGCGCCGGATGGACCGAAGGTCAGCCATTCTCCTGCCTCCCCGAACTGAAGATGGAGGTAAACTCCCTCAGGGTGGTGTCCAGCCGCTCCTCGACCTTGCGGGTCAGCACCTCAGCCGAGGAGAGCTGCTCGAGGATCTGGGGCTTGTTGTTGCGGACATATTCCACGAGGTCACGCAGATAATCCGGGATCTGCTTCACCGGGACCTTGTCGAGCATCCCCGAGGTGCCCGCATAGAGGACCAGCACCTGCTCGCCCACGGGGACCGGCGAGAACAGGGCCTGTCGCATGAGGGCCATCATCCGCTCGCCCCTGAGGAGCATCTGCTGCGAGACGCTGTCCAGATCGGAGCCGAACTGGGCGAAGGTCTTGAGCTCCCTGTACTGGGCGAGCTGCATGCGCAAGGGCGCGGCGAGCTTCTTCATGGCCCTGGTCTGGGCGGCACCGCCGACGCGCGAGACGCTGAGCCCCACGTTGATGGCGGGTCGCTGGCCGCTGTTGAAGAGCTCCGACTCCAGGTAGATCTGCCCGTCGGTGATGGAGATGACGTTGGTGGGGATGTAGGCCGAGATGTCCCCGGCCTGGGTCTCCACGATGGGGATGGCAGTGAGGGAGCCGCCGCCCAGCTCGTCGGAGAGCTTGGCCGCCCGCTCCAGCAGTCGGGAATGCAGGAAGAAGACATCGCCGGGATATGCCTCACGGCCGGGCGGACGCCGCAACAGCAGGGAGATCTGACGATAGGCGACGGCGTGCTTGGACAGGTCGTCGATGAAGACCAGGGCGTGCTCTCCCTTGTCGCGGAAGTATTCGCCCATGGCCATCCCCACATAGGGGGCGAGGTACTGCAGCGGCGCGCTGTCCGAGGCCGAGGCGCTGACCACGGTGGTGTAGCTCATGGCGTCGTGGAAGCGGAGCACCTCCACGAGGCGGGCCACCGTGGACTGCTTCTGGCCCACGGCCACATAGATACACCGGACCCCCTTGCCCCGCTGGTTGATGATGGTGTCCACGGCGATGGCGGTCTTCCCCGTCTGGCGGTCCCCGATGATCAACTCCCGCTGTCCCCGCCCGATGGGGACCAGGGCGTCGATGGCCCGGATTCCCGTCTCCAGCGGTTCATGGACAGACCGCCGGTCGATGATCCCCGGTGCTTTCGTCTCCACGTTGCGTCGCTCCGAAGGGCGTGGCGGATCGTGGCCGTCGATGGCCTCGCCGAGGCCGTTGACCACCCGGCCCAGGAACCCCTCCCCCACACCGACGCTGATGATGGTCCTGGTCCTGCGGACCAGATCCCCTTCGCGGATGAGGCTGTCCTGACCCAGGAGGGCGCAGCCCACGGAGTGTTCCTCGAGGTTGAGGGCGATGCCCATGACGCCCTTGGGAAACTCCACGAGCTCCCCCGACATGACGTTCTCCAGTCCGTAGACGCGGGCGATCCCGTCGCCGACGCTGATGACCGACCCTGTCTCACTGACCTCGATCCTCGCCTCGAAGTCTTTGATTTCTCGGGCTATTATATGGCTAATTTCTTCCGGTTGCAGTTCCATTGGCAGTTATCTCCCGCGGTGCATCCCCATGTGCTCCTTGAAGCGCTCGAGCTGGCCAAGGAGGGTCCCGTCGATCATGCGGTTGCGGATGATGATCTTCGCGCCGCCGATCATCTCGGGGTCCACGACCTGGCGCAAAAGCGCGCTGTGTCCCACCTCCAACTGAATGAGCTTCCCGTAGTTCATGGCCACGTCACTGGGGAGCGGCTCGGCGGAGATGACCGTGACGATGACCCGCTCGATCATCTCATCCATGCGGTCCCGAAAATTGAAGAGGATCTCGTCGAAGAGCTCCATCCTTCCACGCTCCAGCAGCAGCAGGAGGAACTTCTGGGTCACGTCCAGGAAGTCGCGTTCCGTCATGAGGGTCTGGAGCACGGCGCGCCGTTCGCGCGAGTTGAAGAGCGGGTTGATGAGCACCTGTCTGAGCCCGAGGCCCATCTGATCCTCGATCTGTCCCAGCTCACGGGCGATGCGCGCGCAGACCCGCATATCGCCCTCGGTGGTCGAGAAGAGGGCCTTGGCGTAGCGTGAGGCGATGAGCCCCCTATCCATGATGGGCCTCTTTTCGACGACTCTCGTCCAGCGCGTCGTGGATGAGACGGAGCCGCTCCTCGGGGGTGATCATGTCCTCCAGGCGTGCATGGGCCCGCTCGGTGACAGCGAGGATCATCTCCTCGCGCAGCCCCTGATCCACCGCCTCCCGCTTGAGCTGGATCTGCGCCGTGGTTTCACGCAGACGGGCCAGCTCGTACTCCGTGACGTCTTCCTCTATGGTGGCGAGGTCCAGCTCGGACTCGCCCTCGATGGTCTTCTGGATATGCCGCCGCTCGAACTCCAGCCGGGCCGACCGGTCCAGCGCCGACTCGTACCGGGCCCGGGCGTCACGCTCCATCCTGTCCGCCGCCTTGAGGAGATCGTCTGTCTCGTGGTGACGGCGCGTGACCTCACCGGTGATGAAGGGCCAGACGTAGTGGGTGAACAGCCACCCGAAGAGGACGAAGTTGAGGAGGATGAAGAGGACGGGCGGTCCTTCGAACTGCCCCGGTTGCCGCCGTCCCACATGCGGATAGTGGATGAGGTCGTAGAGGTTGACGCCCTGGGCGGCGACGGAGATGATGGTGCGGGTCGGGGTCAACGGTTCCTCCCGAGCATCCGCTCCGCCAGCGAGCCCGCGAGGGGTTCGACGGTCTCGGGCATGGCGCGGCGGACCTTGGCGGCATGAGCGTTGATGTCCCTCTCGGACGCCTCAAACCGGGCCACGGCCTCACGATCGGCCCGTGCCCGTCGCTCGTCTGCGGCCATCACGGCCTTGAGCCGAGCCTGATGTCTACGATTCACGGACTCCCGCTTCACCTCGTCGATGATGGTGTCACAGCGGCTCTGGAGCTCCTTCGCGGTCTCGAAGAGCTTCTCGGCCCGCTGGATCTTGATGACGGAGAGGGACTCGCGGCGGTCTCTGAGGTCGAGCCACGGCCGGGCGATGAACCTGTGGAAGGTGACGTACATGATCACCAGCAGCACGAGATGCACGAAGATGGTGTTGTCGAAGTCGAAAATCACGGGCGCGCCTTCCTGGCGACACCCTACACCTTTTCGCCCTTCCCGGCAACAGTCCGTTGCGACTCAAAGCGCCCCGCGGCCCACCATTCAATATATTGATATCATTTCTGTATCAACCGATTCAGAATTCATCAGTTGGTGCAGACGCCCCAGACGGAGGTCGCATCGTAGAGGGAGAGGGCCAGACAGGAGGTCCCGGTGATCCCGGCGCAATCGTCGTGCGTGGGCCGACATATCTTGAGGCAGCGGCCCGCCGTGCCGCAGTAGTAGTCGGCGGCACAGTCGTTCTGGTTGTTGCAGACATCATCCTGGGTTCCTGGGCCATCTCCACTCGTCGTGCAGTATGTCTCGTAGTTTGAATTCCCCGCGTAGCGCAGCTTGCACACCTGAGCGGTACACCCGACATCGGTCACCGGATTGCAGAGATCGCACACGCCGATCCCCAGGCAGTCGTTATCGGCGCAGTCCACTTCTCCGTCGCCGTCATCGTCGGTGGAGTTGTCACACACCTCGCTGACCGCACACGCTGTGCTCCCGAAGCACTCCGAGTCGGCGCAGTCCACGTCCCCGTCTCCGTCGTCGTCCACGCCGTTGTCGCAGATCTCCGGCTGGCAGACCAGCGCCGAGACGCACTCCGAGTCGGCGCAGTCCACGTCCCCGTCTCCGTCGTCGTCCACGCCGTTGTCGCAGATCTCCGGCTGGCAGACCAGCGCC
>QKIM01000084.1 GCA_003249585.1 Deltaproteobacteria bacterium | reverse complement strand
CATGCCCCCCAGACGGCTCCCACTCAAGTGGCCGTGGCCGTGGCCACCCGGCAAGAGCCCGGACACGGGGAGGCGTCACAGCCAAAGGCAAAAAAGAAAAACAAGAAGACCCTCCTCCACATCACCGAGCCTCCCATCGCCGCAGAGCCCTCCCCCAAGGCAGTCGAAACGGACCCTCACGATCCCCCTTCGGTCGGTCAGGAGGATGCTCAAGCGGCGAAGAAGCCCCATTCGGGCAAGGACCACGGGGAAAGCGCAAAAAAGAAGGACAAGAAGACCCTCCTGTACGTCCCCAAGACCACGCAGGCATCCCACGAGCCGACCCTCTCGGGGGAAACTCCGCCCCCCGCTTCGAAAAAGAAACACCGCCAGCCCCTGGCCCGGGTTCCTGAAGAGGCGCTGGCCGAGATTGAGCTTCCCCCTGAAGTCCTGGCGGGAGATCCCCGGGATATCAGCAGCGACGCCGACCTCGAGCCGGACCTGCCGATGCCTCAAGAGACCGCGTCCCCGACCACCTCGGTGGATGCCGTCCCCCAGCGGGCACCAGCCAGTGATGAGATCCAGGCGGTGCCTCGCTCTCCGTCACGAGAGCTCATCGAGCTGCAGAAGATCAAGGAGAAGGCGCATTCCGCCTCCCGGCAACTCAAGGCCCTCACCAAAGAGCTGGAGATCCTCAAGGCCCGGCAGCATGAACTCGCAGCCTCCACGGGCCCCTATCGTGTCCTCCCCGATGCTCCGACGCCCGAACAGAGCCCGGCGCAACCTCCCGTCCCCTCACAGGTCGCCCTGCCTCACCCCCTGTGGGCAGAATTGTCGCAGTGCGACCCGGCCTTCTCGCTGATCGTGCTCAGAGAGTTCCTCGCGTCCTTGTATATCTCGGCCCAGCGAGCCCGTCGCGGGGGGGGTGCAGGTTTCGCGGCGCTCGCACCGTACATCGTGACCAGCGCCCAGCGGTCCCTCTTCCGCCGGGCACGCCGCCAGTTCGAGTCCGCAGACACCCGCTTCACCATCAAGAAGGTCCACCCGGTGGCGGTGGAGAGCCTGCTGCTCGGCGAACCCTCCATGGATGACGGCATTGTCACCGTGAGCGCCACCTTCGTCGCCCACTACCGGGAGACCTATCAAGATCTTCCCGAGGCCCACACATTCACTGTCCTGGAGAGGTGGAATCTGAAGCGTGGAGTGGATGTCCCCAGCAGGCAGCCGGAGCAGGCCAACGATCTGTCATGCCCCGCCTGCCGTGAGCCCGTGGACACCGCAAACCCCATCAAATGCGGTCACTGCAGCTCACTGTTCGGTCTGGGCACCGACGACTGGACGGTGACGGGGATCACGGTCCTCAAGGAGACCCGCTGGACCCAGGACGCGCTGCGGGATACCGAGGCGCCACCGCCCGAAGGGACCCCCGAGCGCCGAGAAGATTTTGACACCAGCTGGGAGGCGTTCTGGAGATCCCAGAGAGACACGACTCCGCGAGAGTTCAACCAGCAGGCGACCCGGCTCTTCAGCGCCCTGGCGAAGGCCATCAACGAAGAGCGCATTGCCCATGTATGGCCCATGCTGACCGATCTCCTCGTGGACAACCTGGGGTTCTGGTTCGACGCATATTCCCGACAGGGGCTCCGGCGGGTCGTCACGGGTGCCGGCGTCGACATGATCGTCCCCGAGGAGGTCTTTTCCGACTCCTACTTCGACGCCATCACCGTTCACATCTACCTGTTCCACCATGAATACACGGTAGACCGCGGTTCAGGGGAGCCCGCCGGAAACACCGACTTCAAGACAGCGCTCAAACGGTACTCTCAGCGCTGGACCCTCATCCGACCACGGACAGGGGATCCCACGAAGCTCGCCAATTGCTACGAGTGCGGCCAGGAGATCAACCAGGCCGTTGAGATGTTCAAGTGTCCAACCTGTCACGCCTTCCTGCAGAAGGAACGTGACAGCTGGCTCCTTCACGCCGTGACGCGCCCCCTGCCCGAGTCTTGAGGCAGTCCACCACTCTTCACTCGTTGAAAAATGCACCCGAGGGGGTCAGGGGTACCGCACGGTCAGGCGCTCGAAGATCTCGAAGACCACGGGGCAGGTGGCGCGGTTTCTGAGCGCCAGTCCGAGCAGCTTGTGCATCTTCTTCACATCGGTGTGGGGATATTCCTGGCAGGCACGGGGGCGGGCATCATAGACCTCGCAGGAGTTGTCATCGCCGAGGAAGGGGCACGGCATGGAGAACACCAGATCGCCATCCTCATCGCGGTGCAGCCAGGTTTTCTCGACGTGGTCGGCGGTCACAGCCCAAAAGCTCGCCAGGCGCTGAACGTCCCGGGGTAGTACTCGGGGGCCAAGAGCGCGGCAGCAGCGGCCGCACTCGAGGCAGTCTACCTTGTCAAAGAGCTCCTCGTGCCAGCCGTGGATGACGGCGTCAAGGTCCCTGGGCGGCCGGCGGCCCAAGCGACGGGCGACGTCACGGTGGGCGTCGTAACGCTGACGAGCCAACTGTCTGAGTTTCAATGGATCATGTGGGAGGGTCATGGGAAGGAAAATGGCGGGGGCCCAAAGGCCCCCGCAGGGAAGAAAACCTAGAATGCAGACTGGCTGGCGTTGAGGATACCCCAGGAGGGCATGGCCATGGTCCAGTCACCCATGTGGTTGTTGTCCACATCACCGTTGCGCTGGATGGAGGTCCCGTCACTGGTGGTGGCGGTGGCGTCCAGGTCCTGCACGGCGTTGATGCGGAAATCGTCATCGATGTATCCACCCGCGGGGACCGTTCCATCCGTATTGGTCCAGCCACCTTCGGCGACGACGAGAAGGGCCTCGTCTTCACTCCCGCCGGCGGCGTTGCCAGAGGTCGAATCGGCGACTAAGACTGCGTCCACGAGTGCGCCGAGGCCGTCCCACAGGGAGAACACGTTGTCCGTATCGGTCAGCCCGTTGTCCGTGGCGTACCAGTCGTAGGCGGTGTCGTAGTTGGTGGAGACCGAAGAGTTGGGGTTCTCGGCGGGACCGACCGTTTCATCGGTGGCGGAGGCGGGGTTGCACGTCGCGTTATTGCCGTTCATGTGCACCACGATGATGTCGTTGGTCGCCACAGAGAGACCGGAGAAGACCACGAGGTTGCCGGTACGCTCCATGAGGGTGAAGCCCTCCATGGAACCGCCCTCGACCACGCGAAGCTCGATGAGGTCACAGCCGCCCGTGATCGTCGCGTTGAGTTCGTTGATGACGACCACGGCGGGAACAGAGTAGCCGATGAAGGAAGCTGAGTTGGCGGCAGCGTCGACGCCGGACCCGTAGATGTCCTGGACCGTGTCAGCCACCACGACATCGTAGGTGGTGCCAGCGGCCTGGGTAGAGGTTGTGAGCGTGACCTGGCGTGACCCGGAAACGGCGGCGGCGGAGACCGTGAGACCGGCGATTGTGAACTGGGAGCCGTTGGGGAGTACGGAGCCAGCTGAGAGGTTGCGGTCGAAGGAGACCACCACGCTGGTGGTGGAGGCGGCAATGGCGCCGGCTACCGTGGGAGCGAGACAGGAGACGACGTTCACATCGGCGGCATCCCACACAGAAAGCTGCGCGGCGGAGTAGTAACGCCACATAGGGGTTCCCAGAAGCTCGACGACGCAGCCGTTTGTGAGATCGAGAGCGCCCATGATGTTGTTGGGAATGCGGAGTCGCAGGTTGCTGTCGGCGCTGACGCCGGTGGTATCCACCTCGGCGGCGATGAAGCCGGTGCCGGCGCTCACAAAGTCCGTGCGAATGTTCAGTGTGGCGGCGACCAGCTCACACTCGTAGTCGGAGACGGCGGAGACGAGATCCGTGGCAGCGTTCACATCCTGGATCAAGGGGCTCACATCATTGCCCGTGCTTGCGCGGGTCAGGGAGGTGATGGCCAGGGCCTGCCGCATGTCGCCAACGGTGCCCATCTCCTCGATGACGAAGGAGATCTGATCACCGGCGGAGAGCACGGGGCTGGTAGTGGCAGGATCAACCGCCACGAAGAGGGCGGGCCCGGTCTGGTCGGCCTGTACGAAGAACCCGGCGACATCACTGCCGAAGGCGGCCTTTGTGTAGGTCACCAGGGCATTGTCGATGGCGAGGCTGAGCCCCGTGGCGTCGGCAGCGGCGCGCGCAGCGGCGATCTGCTCGGAGGTGGTGAGTCCCACGTTTTCACACAGGGAGGTGTCGAAGGCACAACCGTCGGTGCAGCCGAGGGTACCACCAGTGAAGTCGCCAACGTCGGCGCAGCTGTTGCCGCCCAGCTCGGTGCCGTCACAGGACTCGGTCCCGTCGATGACGCCGTTGCCGCAGTCTTCGGAGAGCTCACACAGCGTCGTGTCAAAGGCGCAACCATCAGTACAGCTCAGGGTGCCGCCGGTGAAGGCGCCTGCGCCGGTGCAGTCAAGGCCACCGAGGTTGGTGCCGTCGCAGCTCTCGCCCTCGTCGATGGCGCCGTTCCCGCAAAGCTCGCTGCCACCCTCGCACATGGAGACATCGAAGGTGCAGTTGGTGTTGCAGGCCAGGGTACCGCCGGTGTAGGTACCGCCGATGGTGGTACAGTCGTTGCCGCCAAGGGCGGTGTCATCGCACTCTTCGGTGCCTTCGAGCACGCCGTTGCCGCACTGGCTGGTGGAATTGTTGTCGTCATCGTCGTCGCAGGCGACGAAGGCGAACATGGTCAACAGGGACAGCATAAGAATCAGTCTGTTCAGCATATCAACCTCTCTTGCTTCTTTGACCGCGCGGCAAACGGCGGTCCATATTAGGGGTTAGGTAGGGATATATAGCACCAAATTCCCCTGATGGTATGGAAAAATGAAAACAGGTTTATATGGAAGGTGCAATCAGGCGGGAGAAACGGTGGCGGGGCGGAAGGTTCGGGTTCAACGCCGGCAGTCCTGGCACTTGGTGAAGAACTCTTTGGGGACGTCCGCCATTTTCTTGAACTGGAGCGCCTGGAAGTTGGGCATGAAAGGCCATCCGCAGGACTCGCACTTCTTCATGGGGAGGTGCCGATCCCACTTCACGA
>QKIM01000458.1 GCA_003249585.1 Deltaproteobacteria bacterium | reverse complement strand
GCAGCGGGCCGAGACCTGTGACGGGACCTTGCTGCGGGACGCGACCTGCGAGACCGAGGGATTCCCCGAGGGAGGCATCCTCGCCTGCAATGACCTGTGTGGTTTTGACACCAGCGGCTGTTTCACCGGGCCGGAGTGCGGAGACGGTTTCCTCCAGAACTCCGAGGCCTGCGACGCCACGCAGCTCTGGGGACAGACCTGCGAGGGGCAGGGGTTCGCGGAAGGCGGCGCGCTCGGGTGCAGCGACGCCTGCGAACTCGACACATCGGCCTGCTTCGACGAGGTCGTGTGCAACGACGGCTTCCTCCAGAACTCAGAGTCCTGCGACGGCACCGCCCTGGGCACAAACACCTGCGTCTCCGAAGGGTTCCCCGCGGGCGGCACGCTGCGCTGCGCCGGAGACTGCACCCTCGACACCTCCTTGTGTTTCCTGGAGTCCATCTGCGGGGACGGGTACGTCCAGACCGGAGAGAGCTGCGACGGCACGGCCCTGGCCGACGAGACCTGCGTCTCCCAGGGGTTCATCTACGGCGGCGAGCTGTCGTGCTCGGGAGAGTGCGGCTTCGACACCGCCGCCTGCAACACCGAGTGCGTGCCCGACACCAACGAGCCCAACAACGACCAGCTCACGGCCACCTTGCTCTCCGTCAACACCCTCCACGAGGGGATGACGATCTGCGACTGCGACGTGGACTGGATCATCTTCCCCTTCGATACGGACTCCAGCTACACCATCGAGCTCTTCTTCGCGGGAGAGTACGGCGATCTGGACATGGAGCTCTTCGACGACAGCTCCTATGTCAAGGGGTCCTACACCTTCAACGATCCCGTCGGGGGGCCGTACATCGACAACGAGTCCATCGAGGTCGCCCCACACGAGATCCCCCAGACCAACTCGGGCATGCTCTCTCTGCGCATCTACGGGGATCTGCTGTCTTCGTGCACCGACGGCGTCGGCGAGACGGACAAAAACGCCTACGCCCTGCGCATCACCCAAATCCCCTGATCTTCTCATGAGTAAAAGGCGCACCCTGGAATTATGGGTTGCGAGGGCCAGTCCCCTGCTTGCGACGGACCACGAAAAGCAGCAGGGCGAAAAGGAGCAGCGCAGCAGAGCCCGAGCGAGTCCCGGGGTTCGTGCTGCTGCAGCCGCCCTGCACACCGATGTCGTTGGAGCGAGAGGCCCCCGAACCGTCGGAGAAGTACACCTCTGTCTCCACCTCGTTCTCGCTGTAAGGCGTGACGGAGATCTCCACCCGCGGCGTGGGGCACTTGATCAACTCGCCGGCGGGGCTCATGAGCTGGAAGGCCTCAGAGACCCGGTCACCGCGCTCCACGTCGGGGATCCGGATGGTGAAGCCCACCACTGCCTGCTCCCCGGGGGCGATGACCTCGGAGACGATGTCCGGAGAGTCCGACGCGGCCCAGGTCTCGGCGTCGTAGAACCGGCTCGCCACGTCCTCCTCGTAGGAGAGGGCGTAGAGCCACAGGTCCCCGGGCTGCCAGGTCCTGGAGCCCACATTCTTGAACACCATCCAGACGTACTGCATGTCGCCCACACGGACGGCGGAAGGATAGGAGACGTCCAGGAGCTCAGCTGCCCAGGCGGGCGTGTTGGCCCCAATCTCCTCGGGGAAGTCGTTGTCCACCGTGCCGTCACAGTCTTCGTCACGGTCATCGCAGGTCTCAGCGGTGGGGGTCCAGGTGCGCTGGCATGCCCTGCACCCGTCGACGCAGCGGAGGGTCCCGTCGGCGCACAGCCCCAATTGACCCGTGTTGCAGGCCTGGGTTCCGCCGCCGGGATCGGGGCCCGCGCAGGCGGAATAGCTGGACCACTGGCAGGCGGTCGAGCAGGTGCGGTTCTGGGAACCGCAGTCGCAGCAGGCCCTCGTCTCCACGGTGCCCGCAGCACAGGGGCCCTCGCCGGTGCAGGTGCTCCAGGAGCTCCAGGCACAACTTGAGGTGCAGGTCCGGCTCTGGCCGCCGCAGTTTCCGCAGGTCTGGTTCTGGGTGGTCCCCGAAGCGCACACGCCCTGCCCCGTGCAAGTGGACCAGGCTTCCCAGTAGCAGGTGCTCGTGCAGCTGCGGCTGCGACTCCCACAGTAGCCGCAGGTGCTGTTCTGCACCTCGCCCGGAGTGCAGATGCCCTGCCCTGTACAGGTCCCCCAGCTGCTCCATGCGCAACTTGAGGTGCAGGTCCGGGTCCGGGACCCGCAGTCCCCGCAGACCCCGGTCTGCGTGGCCCCGGGCGAACAGACGCCCTGCCCGCTGCAGCTGCTCCAGCTGCCCCACTGGCAACTGGAGAGACAGGTCCGGGTCGTGGTGCCGCACAGCCCGCAGGCCTTGGACTGGACCGCCCCGACGGTGCACGCGCAGGTGGTACCGCAGCTGGTGCTGGGGATGGGGTGGGGGTAGGTCCCCTGAGAGGTCCAGTAGGAGACCGGTCCGCCGCAGGTGCCCGAGAAGGGCTCGTCCGCGACGCCGTTCACGTACGCGCCGAAGTGCAGGTGGGGGCCCGTGGAGCTCCCCGACGAGGCCGACTGCCCCAGGGACTGCCCACAGGAGACGCTCTGGCCCGTGGAGACGGTGATGGAGTTGAGCCTCATGTGGCAGTACAGAGACTTGTACCCGCCCCCGTGATTGATTTTCACGTGGTTGCCACAGTATCCCCCGCAGGTGTTGCCATAGGAGCCGTAGTTTGCACAGCCGTTGTACACGGACTCCACCGTCCCCGCGGCCGCGGCGACCACCGTAGAGCCCAGGACCAGAGGGAAGTCCGTCCCCGTGTGCCCGTCGTAGCAGTAGCCTCCGCAGCGGTAGTCCGAGCAGCCCGTGGAGCCGTAATTGTTGTCGTAGCCGTAGTTGACCCCTATGTTCTGGGTGTGGGGCCGCCGAAACTGGATGGCCCCCGCGGCGGAGCTCAGGACCAGCCACGCCCCCAGCGACAGGGACAGCGCTATCCACCTGGTCATGGGATCACCTCCCCTCGCAGGTCGGCAGGACGCACGCGGGTGATGCGGCCGTCGAGGCGACGGTAAAGGCCCTCGCCGTGCACGCGCAGGAGGGTCCCGCGGACCGCCGTGGAGCGCACCACGCCCGTAGCGGTGTGGAGCACAAAGTGTTTCGTCCCGGTTGTCCCCTTTCGGAGAAAATGGATCTCCCGATCTGCTGTCCACACGGTCCCCTTCGAGGAGGTGGGGAAGGGGTCGAGGTTCTGCCCCTCGCGGAGGGCCCGCTCGGTCGTCCACCCCTTCTGGGTCAACTGGGTGAACGCCCTGGTCGCGATGTCCACGGTGTACACGGCGGGAAAGCTCATGGGGGACTGCACGAAGGCGATGCGCTCTCCGTCCGGGGAGAAGACGGGCGCCCAGGAGGGCGTGGCCCGGTCGGTAAGCCGGGTGGCCCGCATGGTCCCCAGATCGAAGACGTAAAGGTCATACTGGGGCATCTCACCCACCATGAAGGCGACGCGGCCTTTGGCCTCGTGGATGTCCAGCCCGGGGCCCGTGTGCTGCATGAGCTCTTTCCTGGAACCCGTGGCGGGATTCCACAGCCACGCGGTCCGGTGCCTGTCCACGAAGATCACCTGCTTCGCTGAGTCGCGCGTGAAGATGGCGGCGTCTACGATCCTGCTGTCGTCCATGGGGAAGACGTGGACCTTCCCCTGGCCGTCCACATACCTGGCCTCAAAGAGGGCTGTGCCGGAGAAGTTGGGGGGCAGGCCGGGATCCCCCACGACGATGCGGGAGCCTCCGGGGCCAAGGCAGAGCACCGTCGGAAACCCCTGCACGGGGCTCACAACGGCCATAGGAGCGGGAACGGGGCCCTCATCGCGGGCCCCTTCGCCGCCACAGGAGGCGAGAACCGCAAGGGCGATAATAAGAGGAGATGTGCGCATGTCAGTCCTCCACGAGCTCGTTGTCCTGGATGAACAGGGCGAACCCCTGGTTGTAGACGAAGGCGATGATGTCCAGATCGCCGTCGCCGTCCACATCGGCGATGGTGAAGGATCGCCACTGCTTGCCGATGGCGTTGAGGTTGGGGGTGTAGTCCAGGAATCCCCCGTCCCCGTCGTTGCGGTACAGCCGCACCATGGCCTGCCGCCCCCCAATGATGAGGTCGTCGAAGCCGTCGCGGTCGAGATCGGCCACCTCGCAGGAGGCGCCCTGGTTGCGGTCGAAGGGCAGCGCGAACTCGGTGATGTTGGAGAAGTGGCCTGTGCCGTCGTTCATGAGCAGGATGTCCTGCCCGTCGGCGTTCACCAGGAAGATGTCCATGTCACCGTCGCCCTCCAGATCCAGGAGGCAGAAGTCCACGTAATTCCCTTCGGGGAGGGTGACGCCCTGGTAGTTCAGGTAGAAGCGCGAGGCATCGTCCGTGTCCCCGAAGTGGAGGATGCGCAGGGGATCCGTACCCCCGGCCAGGAGGTGCACCAGCTCAGGCCTGTGGTCGCCGTCCATGTCCGAGAGGCGGGTCCTCAGGGGAGCCGCGCCGACCCGGTACCGCCCGGTGACGCGCTCGAAGTCCTCGACGAAGGCGGGCCGCATGTCCGTGTCGTAGAGCTGGATGTTGTCCACGAAGAGGGTCCCCGCGTGCCCCGAGATATCCGTGGCGTCGCGGTTGTCCAGTTGAATGGAGACCTGGCTTACCGGGAGGTCGAACACGCCGTTGACGTCACCGGAGTAGTGGGTCCACTCGGTGATGCCCGTGGCCTCCACGGTGCGCCAGCCTGTCCAGTCGATGGGGCCCATGTCGATGGCGTACCGTTCATAGTTGGCGTCCCACACCCTGAGCACGAGCTTCATCTCCCGGCCGTCCCCGTAGATGTCCATGGAGAGCGCCTCGGGGTCCTTGCTGAACCCGCCATTGTTGGTGAAGGTCACCAGGCTGAAGGCGCCCTTGTTGGTGAAGTCGTAGTCGATACGCCCGGAGTACTCCCCGTCCCGCACGGTCTCGGAGTCCAGGGACAGCTCGGTGGTGACCGTCGCGTCGCTGTTGTATAGCGCCGTATTGTCCAGCGAGAGCGACTCCTGGAAGTGCCC
>QKIM01000061.1 GCA_003249585.1 Deltaproteobacteria bacterium | reverse complement strand
ATCACCATCGGCGTCCAGAAAGAGATGGGGTACACCAACCTCGAGCCGGTCGTCACCGATTGGGGCGGGCTGATCCCCGGTCTCAAGGCCAACCGTTTCGACGTCATCACCGGCGGCATGTACATCCTGAAGAGCCGTTGTGAGAACGTGGCGTTCTCAGAGCCCATCGGGATCTTCGGCGACGCGTTCATCGTGGCCAAGGGCAACCCCAAAGGCCTTCAGAACTACCAGGACATCAAAAACAAGGGCGCGGTCTTCGTGACGGGGGCCGGGTTCAACACCGTCGAAGCCGCCAAAGCCGAGGGGGTTCCGGAAGCCAAGATCATGCAGGTACCGGGCATGTCCGAGATCCTGGCGGCCGTTCGAGCGGGCCGCGCCGATGCCGGTGGCGTTACGTACTTCTCGGCGCTGGAACTGGCCAAAGAGGCGGGAGATGCCATCGAAGTCACCAATCCAAAGGCCCTTCCCGAGAAGTACCTGAACTGGGTGGGAATCGGCTTCCGCAAGGAGGATCCGGACTTCCTCAAGAAGTTCAACGCCGCCCTGAAGAAATATCTCGGCTCGGAGAAGATGCTCCAGGACGTGGCGCAGTACGGGTACACGAAGGATCAGCTGCCGGGGGACATGAAGACCGAGTGGGTCTGTGCCAACCGGTAGTCCGCTTCAGGGGTGCGGGAGCCGAGAGGGTCCCCGCACCCCTTCCTGCCTTCAGGCCGTGGGGTGCGGGCTGGCACCGGAACGTGCTGATTTGGCACGGCCCGGGAGCGTGCGGCCCCCTTTAAGATGACCTACTTCGAGTTCCTCAACACGTACGGGCCCCAACTCCTCGACGGGGCCGTCACGACCGCTCTGCAGACCCTGTTGGCGGCCGCTCTCGCCATCGGCATCGCCGTGGTGATGGGCCTGATGCGCCTGTCCCACAACCGTTTCGTGTACGGCGCGGCCACGGTCTACATCGAGGTCTTCCGGGGCACCTCCCTGCTGGTCCAGATCTACTGGATCTTCTTCGTCCTGCCCCTGTTCGGGCTGACCCTGGAGAAGTTCACCGCGGGTTACATCGCCGTGGGCATGAACCTGGGTGCTTACGGCGCCGAACTCGTTCGCGGCGGGATCCTCTCCGTGCCCAGGGGGCAGTGGGAGGCCGCAACCGCGCTGAGCATGTCGCCGGCCATCAGGATGCGGCGCATCATCTTTCCCCAGGCCTTGCTCAAAATGCTGCCTCCCTGGGGCAACCTGCTCATCGAGCTCTTGAAGGGAACGGCCCTGGTGGCCTTGATCTCGGTTACCGACCTGATGTTCGTGGCCCGGAAGATCAACGGGACCACGTACCTCTCGGCCCAGGCCTTTGGTTCGGCGCTGATCATCTACTACGTCATGTCGCGTTCGGTGATCACGCCGTTCATGCGGTGGCTCGAGCGGGTCATGACCCGGAAGCTGGGAAGGGCGTAGCGGTGTTCGACTGGCGCTGGGCCTTCGTCGCCGACATCCTGCCGCGGCTCCTGAAAGCCACCGGCAACACCGTCTTGGCGGCGCTTCTGGGGTACGGTATCGCGGCCATCCTGGGCCTCGTCTTTGCCCTGGCGCAGAGGACGGCCATTGCTTCGGTGAACCGGACCGTGCGGGAGGTGGTCGAGTTCATCCGCTCCACCCCCCTGGTGCTCCAGATCTTCTTCGTGTTCTACGTCGGGCCCCAGTTCGGGATCACGCTCTCCCCCTGGGCCGCGGGCATGATCGCCATCGGGCTCCACTACGCCTCCTACCTGTCCGAGGTCTACCGAGCCGGAATTGAGGGCGTGCCCAAGGGCCAGTGGGAGGCCGCCCTATCGCTGAGTTTGAGTCCCGTGCGCACCTATTCCCGCATCATCATCCCCCAGGCCATCCCCACCGCCTTTGCCGGCATGGGGAACTACTTCGTGGGGATCTTCAAGGACACCCCCATGCTCTCGGTGATTGGCGTGGCCGAGCTGATGCACACCGCCAACGCCATCGGTTCGGAGCACTACCGCTTCTTGGAGCCGTACACCCTGGTGGGGGGCATTTTCCTGGCGATTTCCCTGCCCACGGCAGCGCTCCTGCGGAGACTGGAGGCCAGGATCCGCAGAAAGATGGGATTGAGACCGCGATGAAGGAACCTGTGCAGAAGGAATACCCCCGTCAACTGGAAGGCGAGAAGGTCCCGATGGTCCGATTTCGGGACGTCACCAAGCGCTACGGGGACCTCGTAGTCTTGGATTCTCTCGATCTGGACGTGGACGAGGGAGAGATGGTGACCATCATCGGTCCCTCCGGCTCCGGCAAGACCACCGTGCTGCGCATGCTCATGGCCTTGGAGAAGATCAACTCGGGCATCATCTACGTCGACGGCCAACCCATGACCCACATGCCGAAGAACGGGGCCCTGACCTGGGCCGACGAGAAGTACCTGCGCCGGCAACGCACGAACATCGGCATGTGCTTCCAGCACTTCAACCTCTTTCCCCACATGACCGCGCTTGAGAACTGCATCGAGGCCCCCATCCAGGTCCTCGTCCTAAACAAGAAGGCCGCCGTGGAGCGCGCCGAGGGACTCCTCGACATGGTCGGCATGCTGGAAAAAGCGGGGGAGCACCCCTCCCGGCTCTCCGGCGGCCAGCAGCAGCGGGTCGCCATCGCCCGGGCGCTGGCCATGCGGCCCAAGGTGCTGCTCTTCGACGAAGTGACCTCGGCCCTGGACCCGGAAGTGATCGGCGAGGTGACCCAGGTCATCCGCAAACTGGTGAACAAGCACAACCTCACCATGCTCATGGTGACCCACCAGATGGGTTTTGCCCGGGAAATCTCGGATCGGGTGTGCTTCTTCTACGACGGGAAGATCGAGGAGCAGGGGCCGCCGGAAGAGATCTTCGGTGCCCCCCAGAGCGAACGGACCCAGCAGTTTCTCGGCGCCGTCCTCGAGGCCACCTGACCGGACCCGCCCGGGCTCCGGCTGCAGACCCGCGGCATCGGCTCACGATCTACGCGTTCGCTTTCATCTGGACCATCCTGCCCGATCGGTTCTCCTTGCCAGGGCTTACTTCGGCAAGGACAAGAAGCTGGCCACCTGAAGCCTTCGTGTTGCCGCTTGGTTGCGGGACGAGAAGGCAACGGTGGCGCCGCGGGAAGGCCAGCCTCTTCGGTCGACCTCTGATGGATTCACGGTCCAGAAACACGATTGTAATCGTCCCGTAACCTGCGACGTTTATCCTATCCAGATCTCGGGTTACGGACCCAGACCCTCTTCACGGCGCCGCCCCGCGAACGTACTGGAGCGTACGTGACTGGGTGGGTTCGAGTAAGAATAGGAAACTCATGCAGAAGCACACGAGTAGAGCCTTTGCGGCAGACCTGGAGAACCTGCAGGAAAAGATCCTGCGCATGGGCGCCGAAGTCGAGGACGCCATCGGCAAGGCCCTCCAATCCCTGGTGGACCGCAGCCCGGACTTGGCCCGAGAGACCATCGCCAAAGACCATCTGATCAACCGCCTGGAGGTGGAAGTCGACGAGCAGTGCATCGAGCTCCTGGCCCTGCGCCAGCCGGCGGCTGGGGATCTGCGGCTGATCATCACTGGGCTCAAGATCACCACCGACCTGGAGCGGATCGGTGATCTGGCGGTAAACCTGTGCGAGCGCGTGGTGGAGCTGCTGGAGGCGCCTCCGCTGAAGCCCCTCATCGACCTGCCCCGCATGGCTGACCGGGCCCGAGCCATGCTCCGCCAGAGCTTGGACGCCTACGTCGCCCGGGACGCGGACCGCGCCGCCGAGGTGTGCACCCTGGACGATGAGGTGGACAGGCTGAACGACCAGGTCTTCCGAGAGCTCTTGACCTACATGATGGAGAATCCAGCCAACATCTCCCGGGCGTTGGGGCTGATCATGATCGCCAAATACCTAGAGCGAATCGCGGACCACGCCACCAACATCGCAGAGATGGTCATTTACCTGGTAAAAGGAAAGGACATCCGCCACACCCTCTGGAAGCAGAGCAAGGCACAGGGGCGCTGACTGCATGAACCGCGTTCTGGTCGTCGACGACGAGGAGGACCTGCTCGAACTGGTCGCGTACAACCTGGAGGTCTCCGGTTTCCAGGTGGACCGGGCCGCCACCGGTCGGCTGGCCGTGGAGCTCGCCGATCGCAAGGTGCCCGATCTGGTGATCCTCGACGTCATGCTCCCCGACCTGCAAGGGTTCGAGGTGCTGCGCATCCTGCGCAGCCGGGAGAAGACCCGAGCCGTTCCGGTCATCCTCCTCACCGCCCGCGGTGAGGAGTCCGATGTCCTGGTCGGCTTCGCGCTCGGCGCCGACGACTACGTGGTGAAGCCTTTCAGCCCCCGGGAACTCCTCGCCCGGGTGCGTGCCGTGCTCAAGCGGGCCCGGGGTGAAGAGGGCCCCCGCCCCGCGGTGCGCATCGGCGATTTGGAATTGGACCTGGACGGCCACCGGGTGTTTCGCGACGGGGAGGAAATCGCGCTCGCGCCCCAAGAGTATCGCTTGCTGGCCTTCTTCGCGGCCCACCCCAATCGCGTGTACTCCCGGGAGATGCTGCTACAGCAGGCCTGGGACCCGGACGTCTATGTGGACCCCCGCACGGTCGACGTACACGTGCGCCGGTTGCGAGCCCGGGTCGAACCGGACCCGAACCATCCCACGCTGATCGAGACGGTCCGCGGCACGGGCTACCGGTTCAACGCCCGCCCCGGCAAGGGCTGAACGGACATGCCACGCACCCTCTTCGGCCGGCTCCTCGCCTACAGCGTCCTCCTCCTCGCCCTGGTCCTCGGGGCTGGGGGGTACACCCTGGATCGCTTCCTGGTGCAGCGCGAGACGCGGCGGCTGCAGGCGCACCTGGCCGGCCAGGCCCTGCTGGCGGCGGCCGAGCTCCCGAACCTGGGGGACGACTTACAGGAGGCGATCCACCGCGGTGGGACCGCATCGGGTGTGAGGCTGACGGTGATCGCCCGGGACGGCATCGTGCTCGCCGACTCGGAGCATGACCCAACCACGATGGACAATCACGGCAGCCGGCCGGAGATCCGCACCGCTTTGGAG
>QKIM01000179.1 GCA_003249585.1 Deltaproteobacteria bacterium | reverse complement strand
TCTCGATCCCCAGGTTGTGCACGATGCGCGAGAAGTCGCTGTATGAGCCGTGGACCAGCTCCACCCGGGCCGAGAGGCCGGCCAGGGTTTCTTGGGCCTTGGCCAGAGCGGCGGGGTCACGGTCGCTACCGATGAGGGGACCATCGGCGTTTAACAGGGCGCCCTCGGCGCGGGCATGTCCACCCCCGCCCACAGTGCAGTCCACCGCCACGGCGTCATGGTTTAAATGTGACGCGTTTTCAAATACTTCAGTGAGTAGTACGGAACTGTGCGAGAACTCCAAACCGACCTCCACAGGAAATGTACCCCGCAACCCTATTTCCCACAAATTTTCAATGCATATCCTACTTTGTACTACCTGATTGGGTGCCTCCTCCGGGGGAGGCAACAGGCTGAGGAGTCATACGGGCAAATCATACATTACGGATAGGGAGCCATACACCTCCCAAAGAGGAGATCTGTTCCTGGCATTCTCCGTGACGAAAAGGCGTTGGGTCCTGGAAGGTTCGGGTTGTGTCACCGATGCCCGGATGAAGACGGTGGGGGAAACAAAGTTGGCCCGTAAGTTGCTATATGGAGAAACATAAGGAGGTGCAATTGCCGCAATTACGATATTTTTCAGAGAACGATACCATCGAGAGTGTAACCCTGGGAGCGGACCCCCTGACCTTTGGAACGGAGCAGGAAGCCGGACTTGTGCTGAGAGAGGGGGGACTCGCTCCCATCCGGGGGAAGATCTGGTGTGAGGAGGGCCGCTGGTTTATTGCCGTACACAGCGATTCAGGCGATATCAAGGTGAATGATGCGGCCGTCTCCTCTTCGGCGCTCACCCACAACGATACCATCACCATGGGGAATTCCCTGTTCCACTTTTTGGACCACCCCAGGGCGCCGGATCCGCTGCCCGCGAGCCACGGTGAAGAGGAACCGGCCACCCCCTGTTCGGAACTGTGGATCCGAAGCCCCTTCATCTGGAGTCTGCTGGGGAAGCTCTCCAGTCAGGGTGGGGTCTCCATCAGCCGCGGAGAGGTGCTCCAGCTCTTCAAGGAGGCGGTGGCCCTCATCTATGTGCCGGACGCGGTCCTGATCTCCATCGATCAGGAGAGCACGTGCTGGACCGCTCCGCGAGGTGTGGTGGATCCAGAGGCGTTCTGCTCGGAGATGCTCGTGGATGTGTTCCCGGAGATGTCCCGGCAGCGTGGACTCATTGAGGGGGCCCGTCAGACCGCGGCGGGGGAGGTCAGAACGTACCTGGGTGTCCCACTCCTCCTGGAAGGGGAGATACATGGGTTTCTCTATCTGGAACGGAACCATGCGGCCGGCTTCTCCAAATACGAGCGCCAGATGCTCCACTTCATCGAGCGGCTCATGGTCGCCACCATCGCGGGGTCCGATCGTTTTGCGAGACTCCACGTCGGGGACCATGGACCGGGTGATCATGAGCTGGCGGTCTCAGGGATCATCGGCGAATCGGGCGCGACAAGGGAGCTCAGACGGATCATCACCCGGACCGTTGGTCCCGTCGGGGTTACGGTGCTCCTCTTGGGGGACACGGGGACGGGGAAGACTCTCGTCGCCGAAGCCATCCACAACGCCTCGGCGCGATGCGGACAGCCCTTCGTCAAGATCAACTGCGCCGCCATTCCCAGGACCCTGCTCGAGAGCGAGCTCTTCGGGTACGAAAAGGGCGCCTTCACGGGGGCTGAATCGAGAAAGAAGGGGCTCTTCGAGATGGCCAATCACGGGACCCTGTTTCTGGACGAGATCGGCGAGTTGGATCTCGGGTCCCAGGCAAAACTCCTGGCGGTGCTGCAGGACAGAAAACTGCAGCGGATCGCCGGTCAGGAGACCATAGATCTCGATGTGCGGATCCTGGCGGCCACCAACAAGGACCTGCAGGAGGAGGTGAACTGTGGTCGTTTCCGTTCGGACCTCTTCTACAGGCTCAACGTCGTGACCCTCACGCTGACCCCGCTCGGAGTGCGCAGGGAGGATATCATTCCTCTGACGATGCACTTCATCCGGCGCTTCAACGAAGAAATGGATCGCTCCGTGCAGTCCATCGACGAGAAGGTGATGGAGGCCTTCAATCGGTACGACTGGCCGGGGAACATCCGTGAGCTCTCCAATACCATCGAAAAGGCGATGATCTTTGCCGAGGGAACGAAACAGCTTATGCTGAGGGATTTCCCTGGGCATTTCAGCGTCCGCCTGGAAAACCCAAGGTCCCAGGACGTATCACCCTCCCGCGAAGATCCGCAGCTCGTCCAAGGGGAGCTGTCCGAGGAGCAGCTGGTGCGCAGCGCCCTGGCTATGGCCAACGGCAACCGCCGCAAGGCGGCGAGGATCCTCGGCTGGTACCCCCAGAAGCTCTATTCGCGGATCAACAGATATTCGCTCTGAACGCGGCTACCAGCCGGGTTTGTCATTGATGGACTGAACGAGGACGTTGGCGGGGTTTACGTATTCCGGCTCGCCGTAGTAGGTGCTGCCGTACGGGGCGCTCCAGGTCTTGCCGTTGGTGATCACGCCAAAGTGAAGGTGCGGCCCGGTCACGCAGCCGGTCGCCCCGACCTTTCCGATCAGTTGGCCCTTGGCCACATAATCTCCGGTGGAGACATACATGGATTTCAAGTGGCCGTATTGGGTCATTTTCCCATTGCCGTGATAGATGTAGATCATCTGCTGACCATCCTGGGACTGGCCCGCGAAGGGGCAATAGTAGTTTGCGGATGCAGAGCCCATGGTGAAGGCTCTGACGACATAGCCGGAGTCTGATGGTGTTGGTCCCGGCCTTCAGAAAGGACTTGTATCTGATCCTGTGGCTCGACAGGGTGTTGTAGTCACTGTAATATTCATAGTATACTATTTTTCTGGGTCGAGATCGAACTTGTAGGCGTACTTGAGGGTGCAGGTCCCGCTGTAATAGACATCCTTAGTTGAAGTGGATTGTGGCGGATTGAACGGAGAGATAGATGTAATTTCCATGGTATGGTTCGTCCCTCCCTGTGACGAAAATCGTACGTACGCCAGATCCATGACCTGCCCCCTGCTTACCCCGTTCGCCCGGAAAATCAGGAGGGCCTGGTGTACGGGAGGAAGCCGCTCCTGTTGGCGCAGAAGATCATCTGGACAACCTGGGCCCTGAGGCGATCCCCAGGAATATCCCGCCGGCCTGAGACGTCCAGCAGTTCACGGATCTCGCTCGCGAGGTGGTCCGAGAAATTGTACAGGATGAACTCGCGCAGGTATCCCTGACAGCTGGATTTGCTCCATATTCCTGCGTATCTGGCCAGGTCCCTGGCGCAGTCGGTGTAGGAGGAATAGGTGCCATGGAGGGTCTTCCAGATGATGTCGGCCAGGGCCTGAGGAGCCTTTTCCTCGATCAGCCGTCTGATCATGGCGGTGTACCGCGAGACAATGCCGAGTTGGTCTGACAGCTCGAAATGGGAGAGGAAGGTACGGCCCTGGAGCAGCTCGAGCATGAGCACGCCGACGGAGAAGAGGTTCAACTGGAGTGAGCGGGCCCGATGCGGGGATGCAGATTCCAAGGCCCGCTCAACGTTTCGGGAGCCGTGGTTGATCGGGATGACCTCGCCGTCATAGGAGACATATACCGAGTTGCCCGTAATGCTGCCGTGACAAAGGAACTCAGGATGCTCTTCGTGCGAACCTGCGGCCTTGCGGAAGGCCCCAATCAGAAGTCTGCCGAAGACCGCGGCGAATTTGGCCTGGGCAGAGTGTTCCGAGAGGGAGAGCTTCTCCAGGATGCGCCACACAGGGACCCCCCAGAGGAGCCGCTCTGCATAATAGGAGAAGGAGGTTTGATTGCCCATGTCGTGCAGGCTGCTCGACGGGAGATAGGAGATGGCGGCGGCGCAGTATCTGGCCCGGTGAAACAGCCTTCGTCCCTCGTGGGCAGTTTTGCCGCGTTCGAAAAAATGAAGGTGCTGGAATCCCGAAAAGTGTGTTGAGCTCAGATCCAGCGCCCTGTAGCTGCGCCAGTGTGGAGAGATGCTCTCTTCGGAGAGCAGAAGGTAGGCATCGAAGAGTCTGGGGAGGTTCACGGTATCCGGTTTGAACATATACAAGAGGGAGCATCTCCTTTGGGTTTCGAGGCAGGGGGCTGGTCGGGAAAGGGTGCAAAGAGCGGGCCAAAATCAGCGCATCCTGAAAATTGGCACACAACCTGCGTTTATAAAGGCCCGAGGCAGCCTTAGGGATAAGGGCTGCTTCATCGTTTCATTGCGGAAGCGGCATGGGGCCGCTTTCGTACCCTCCTGCCGCCTCTGTTTGATTTTTAAATCCAATTTCGGGGATATTCAGGGGCGGCATCTATTTTTTTGGGGCTGGCCATGCGGGGGAAAAATGTCGGAAGGAGCTCGGGATCACGATATCGGGAGGGGTCTGCGAACATACGAAATCCATACGGAGGACATTTTTTTGTGCATACACCTTGAAACGGCGGAGACAGAGCGTGGTTTCAGAGGGACATGGTCATGCAAAGGAGTTGTCTTCGTCGGAAATCACGACGGGTGGGCCACGGGGTATATCCTATTGCCAGCTGTATGTGGACTGTATGTTCGCTTCCGCATGGTTTCATACAGGGTGCATGCAGGTACACAGGCCTCTCTATCAGCGAGGGGATGCACCCCGATTGGGGATCAAGGAAGGATCCTAAAGGAGTAGCTCGTGGGGGAATGACACACGCGGACCGTCGATCGGTTCTGGTCCGGATCTTGCGAGTAGAGTGCGCCGTTTTGTACATGGCATTATTTTAATAGGAAAATTTTATTCAACCCCCAAAGGAGAACCCATGAAGACGATCCTTCCCCTGCTGTTCACCGCCGCCCTGATGGTGTGGGCGAGCGCCTGTGACGATGATGACAACACCAACGAAAACAACACGGTCGAGATCTGTGACAACGGCCTCGATGATGACGGCAACGGCCTTGCGGACTGCGAAGACACGGCTGCCTGTGCCGATTTTCCCGCCTGCATCCCTCAGGAGGTGTGTGACGATGGCGAGGACAACGACGGGGACGGCGACACGGACTGCGACGACGCCGACTGTGTCGATGACGCCGCCTGTGCGGACGTGAT
>QKIM01000400.1 GCA_003249585.1 Deltaproteobacteria bacterium | reverse complement strand
TCGACCATGCGCCCTACGTCGACGCGCTCCTTCCCGACCGGGAGGCCGTGCTCGACGCCGTTGTGGGCTGGGTGAGATACTACTACGCGCCCTTCGACGTGAGGGTCACGCGCGTGCGGCCCGAGAACCTTCCCTACCAGATGATGATGGTCGGGGGCGCGGCCTCCGATGTCCTCTCCAGTCCCGGGGCGACCGTGGGGATCTCCCCCTTTGACTGTGGCAACCGCTCAAGGACCGACGTGAACTTCTGCTTCTCCGAGAATCTCGGTTCCCTCGACGATGTCGTCACCACCATCGTCCACGAGAACGGGCACTCCCTCGGCCTGGCGCATATCGACGACGTGACGGCCGTCATGAACCCTTACGTCACCAACGACCCGTGGTGGCAGTCCGGCTCTCTTCCGGCCGGTGAAGGGACCTCCTGCGAGGGCAGCTATACACAGGACAGCTATGCAATGCTGGGTGAGAATCTGGGGGAGCTCGAGGATCTGGAAGCCCCCTGGGTCGACTTCCTCAATCCCGGGCAGGGTGCGAGGGTCCACCCCACCACCTCGGTCCTCCTCTACACGGGGGACGAAGACTCCCTGGGACGATGGGTCGAGCTCTTCCTCGACGACGAGTCCAGGGGCGAGAAGACGTGGCCGGACTTCGAGTGGCGCCTGAACAACATCCCCGAGGGCAAACACACCCTGAGGGCGGTGGTCAGGGATCTCGGCGGCAATACATCGATCACCACGGTCTCCATCACCGTCGACGCCGAGTGCGCCGCGAACGGATCCTGCACCGAGGGCAAGCGGGGCATCTCCGAGCCCTGCGCCCGGGAATCCTCCTGCAACATCGGCCTGTGCGTGGTGCAGGTCGAGGGGGACGGTGCCTGGTGCTCGACCTTCTGCACCCCCGACACCTCCTCCTGCGCCCCGGGCATGCAGTGTGTCCTCCATGAGAACGGCTCAGACTACTACTGCGCCGACGGGCCCGGCCCGGTCATCCTCAAGACCAACTCCGGCGACCACCTGCTCTCGTGTACCTCAACACCGGGCCGGGGCACCGGTACAGTCTCGCTGCTCTGGCTCTTCGGCCTCGCCCTCATCGCCCTGCGCCGCCGCGCAGCCTGATTTGCGCAGCCGCCATCTCCATGCGCCCCCCCTGCCGACGAGAAACACGTTCGCGAAACGCCCCTGTTCATTGATGTTCCTGTAAGAGGGAAAGGACCTGCCTCAGTCCTCGACGGGAGGCTCTTCGTCGAAGGAGGAGAAGAGCCGTCGGCTGCGATCCTCGGTCCCGGGTACGAAGACCTGGATTTCCCCGGCGGCGGTGCGACGGGCGACGTCCACGGCGTCCGCTATGAGCAGCTCTGGGGAGTCGCCGTGGGCCGGGAAGACGGTGATCCCCGAACTGAAAGGCGGGAACTGGAAGCTCGAACTGTTGAGCCGCTGATTCAGACGGTCGAGGAAGGTCTGCGCGCCGTTCTCGTCCGTGTCCAGGAGCAGAAAGGCGAGCGTGTCCTCAGAGACACGGGCGAAGAGATCGGTGTCGCGCATCCAGTTGATAAGCCGCTTGCCCAGCACGGCCATCATGGAGTAGCGACGGGGCGTGTCCTGCACCTCGTACTCCCGGAAATTGATGGCCAGCACGACGAGCGGCTTGCCGAGCCGCCGGGCCCTGGAGATCTCCCGCCCCAGCATGTCCTTGATCCCCCGTTTGTTGTAGAGTCCCGTGAGCTGGTCACGCGTGGAGATCCGGCGGATGATGCGGTTGGCGTCCTGGAGCTGCGCCGTGCGCATGTTCAGCGCGCGCTCAATCTCTCTGAGTTCGTCCCCGCCACCCTGAAGCGAGTTGATGAAGAGCGCAAGCAACAGCGCAAGAAAGAAGGGGATGAGCGCCACGGTGAGAATGGTGCCGAGGCCATGGTAGCCGGCGATCCATCCCATGGAGAGCGTTACGGTTCCCATACCACTGAGGAGAAGAAAATATCCAGTCCACTTCATGGGCGCCCTTTTCAGCCTGCTTCGACCAACGCGGGAGCAGGCGTTCCCCGATACTATACCCCAAATCTCGACGGTTTCACCACCTCTTTTTTTGCATGTGGGCTGAAAGTTACACTATCATCAAACCTCACGGCCAGTCCATCGCCCGAGATTCTTGCATTTGCCTCCCGGACACATACAATACCTGACCGGGCCCGGCGCATTCGATCGCCCGCCCGCAACGCTCCGCGGGGAGTACCCCGGAGGAAGGAAGGCACACATGCAACTCCAAGGCTCCATCGTCGCACTGGTCACCCCCTTCAACAACGGCGAGATCTGTTGGGAATCCTTTGACCGGCTCATTGCCTTGCATCTGGAACAGGGAACCCACGGGATCCTCGTGGCGGGCACCACGGGAGAAGCCGCGACACTCAGCCCTTCTGAGTATGCAGCCATCCTCGATCGGGCACGGGGGCAGATCGGTGGCAGAGTACCGCTGCTCGCGGGAACGGGTTCCTTCTCTACGGCCGCCACCATCGAGCGAACACTCCTCGCCTCACAGCACGGCGCCGACGTGGCGCTGGTGGTCACGCCCTACTACAACAAGCCCACCCAGCCCTGGCTGGTGCGCCACTTCGCCGCGGTCGCAGACGCCTCCCCCATCCCCGTCCTGCTCTACAACGTCCCCTCCCGAACGGGTGTGAACATGCTGCCGCCGGCGGTCCTGGAGCTGTCCGCCCACCCCAACATCATCGGCGTGAAGGAAGCCAGCGGCAGCTGCGGCCAGGCGGCGGACATCCTTAAATATGTCCCCGAGGGGTTCGTCCTCCTCTCCGGAGACGACAAGATCAACTTCCCCCTCATGGCCATGGGCGCAAAAGGCGCCATCTCCGTGGTCGCCAACGTCATCCCGGGCCCCTTCGCGGCCTTCATGGAGGCGGCCCTCGAGGGGCGCCACGCCGACGCCCTGCGGGACCATTTCACCTTCCTCGAGCTGTGCGACGCGCTCTTCATCGAGACCAACCCGGCCCCCGCCAAGGCCGCCCTCCACGCCATGGGGATCATCACCTCCCCGGAGCTCAGGCCGCCGCTGTATGCGGCGAATCCTGCGACGCTTGAGAAAATTACTGCTATACTGACGGCATTCAAGGCGCTCTGAGAAAGACCGCTCCGGGTTCCCCAGCCAAGGAGGCCGCCATGCCCCGCCTTCCCGTATTTTCATCTTTCTTCCTGTTCTGGCTGTTCTCCGCATGCTCCGTGGGCGACGTCTACGACTTCCAGGGGCTGGGCGAGCCCTGCGACCGGACCAACCGCTGCGCCCACCACCTGCGCTGTGTCGAGGGATTCTGTATCGACCCGGCCGGAAACTCGGACGGAGGCGTCGATGCCGACGTCGATGATGTCGTCGATGCCGGCGATGACGCCGATGTGACCGACGCCGCCCCCGACGCCGACGCCGACGGTGGCTCCACCTGCGGGATCTCCGAGACCCCCTGTGGGACGACCTGCTGCTCCATCGACGAGACCTGCCTCGACGAGACCTGCGTCCCCCGGGGCACCCCCTGCAACACCGACGAGGAGTGCGCCGGGGACACCTACTGCAACGACGCCCAGTGCATCCCTTACGGGTTCGGCCCGCGGGGCTCCTATAACCCCGACTGTGGGCACGTCTCCGTGGCCGGACTCTTCAAGCCTGTGCTGCAGTGCGCCTGGAGCGGCCCACCGGCGGGTGATCCCTGGCCTGCCCACACCAACGTGCTCTCCACCCCTCTGGTGGTGGACTTCGACTTCGACAACGACCCGGGCACCATCACCCCGTCCATCGTCTTCGTCTCCTACGACGGGCTCGACGGGTCCTCCGGCTATTACAACGGCGCACACGGTGTCATCCGCGTCCTCGATGGCGCCACCTGCGAGCAGCAGTACAACGTGGGCTCCCAGCTCAACGGCTGCAACACTCCCGCCATAGGCGACCTCGACGGGGACGGCCGCCCGGAGATCATCGCCCACACGGGCCTCGGCGGCGTGCAGGCCTTCACCTGGGACGCCACCTCCGACAGCTTCGTCCAGCTTTTCCACGGTCACGACGCCGGCGGCACCAACATCACCTACGGCGCCCAGAGCACGGGCTGGTCGAGCGTCGCCGTCCACGACATCAACGGCGACGGACACCCGGAGGTCATCTCCTACGGCCTGATATACGACCACACGGGCCTGCAGATCTCAAACAACGTCAACATCTCCAACGGTCTGCGCTACCCGGCCGTTGCGGATCTGGACCGAGACGGCGCCATTGAGATGTGTACGGGACACACCATGTACCGGTACAATACGGGCACCAACCTGTGGGACACGGTCTGGACCATCGGCACAGGACGCTATTTCACGGCCTACGCGGACTTCGGCACCTACCCCCTCGACCCGTCCGGGGACGATCGCAAGATCAAGGACGGCACGGCAGAGATTGTGGTCGTGGCGGGCGGGACCGCCTGGGTCATCAACATCCACGGCCGCACCATCTTCGGCCCCGTTGCCTTCCCCGCTGGGTCCGGGGGCGGCCCACCCACGGCCGGCGACTTTGACGGCGACGGCCGCGTGGAGTTCTCAGCGGCCTCCTCGGACTCCATCTCCGTCTTCGACCCTGACTGCACGGGGATCCCCGATGTGAGCACCTGCCTCTCCCTGCGCACGGATGGGATCCTGTGGCACCAGGTGAGCCAGGATCACTCCTCCAACCAGACCGGCTCTTCCCTCTTCGACTTCGAGGGGGACGGCCGCGTGGAGGTCATCTACGCCGACGAGACCTTCACCCGCGTCTACGACGGCCGCACGGGCGAGGTGCTCTTCTCCCAGTGGCACTCCTCGTGCACCTGGAACGAGAACCCCATCGTGGCCGACGTGGACGGGGACTTCAACGCCGAGCTGGTGGTCCCCTCCAACCTCAACTGCAGCATCGCCCCCTCGACCGCCGGAGGCATCCCCTACCCATCGAGCCACCTGGGCAACCCCATGGATCCGCTGTACAAGGGCTTTCGGTGCGGGTCGCCCTCAGACTGCGCCTCGGGAGTGTGCGACATGAACTTCTGCCGATGCACCAGTGACGACGAATGTGGTGGCGCCGGCAGCGGCTATGTCTGTGA
>QKIM01000481.1 GCA_003249585.1 Deltaproteobacteria bacterium | reverse complement strand
GATCTCATCCTCATGGACTGCCAGATGCCTGTCATGGACGGGTATGAGGCCACTCGTCGAATCCGTGAGCGTGAGGAGTCCCAGGGGATCGCGGCCATCCCCGTCATCGCCCTCACCGCCCACGCCTTCCCGGAAGACAGGGAGCTCTGTTTCGTCGCGGGGATGGACGGATACATCGCCAAACACCTCACCAAGGAAGAGTTGGTCATCCTGCTCGCCAGGTACCTCCAGCGGATCTGACCGCCACCGACACCCGCCGGACAGTCGCCGGCGGTCTCATGCCTGGCCCTGCGCCGACGCCCCGCCACGGTTGCGCTGCCACGGATTTGATCGTATCCTTCCCATACCTCATTCAAGGAGCCGACCGTGAAAACCCACCTCACCCTGTTCGCCATCCTCGCGACCCTCGCCGCATGCCGGACCACCCCCGGCACCAGGCTGCCCCGCTGCACAACGCCTCTTGCCGCCCCGGCGGATCCCCATGTCCTGCACGGAACCGGGGCGACGCTCTGGGCTGCCCGGGAAGATGGGCTCAAGAGCATGGCCAACTCGAAAGCGAGGCTCCTCAAGCTGTGGCGGCGTGCCGATGGGCTGTGGCCCGACATCGTTGAGGGCAGGGCCGTACCCCGCGCCACCAGCTTTCGCGCCTATCTGGACAGGGCGTTGCAGCTCTCCAGTGATTGCCGCACCATCCGCGCCTGCATGGTCAAGGGACAGGTCCACGCATGGAGTCGGTGTGCATCAACGGGGGACAGGCTGCGGCCGTTTGAGGCCCTCGTTCAGCAGCTTGAGAAGGCGCTTCCCCCCTGGGCCAAGGTCGCCGTCGTCACCGCCCCCCTCGTCAGGACCCCGTCCATGGGGGCGCAGCTCCTCTCCCAGCTCGTGGAGGATGCGATCCTGCGCTCCGAGGGGCGAAGAAGGCTCAAGCTCATCCACCATCGCGATGTCGGTGCGCTCCTGTGGGATCTGGTCCCCTTCTCCACGGTGGACCGCAGCCTCCTGTGGAGTCGGGACGCCCATTACCTGCTGGTCCCCACCCTCCTCGGGCGTCGGGTCCGGTGGGAGGTCTTCTCCCTCACCGACGCGTTTCCCGCGCGGATGCTTCGGGGGGAGGTGAGCCTCCCCACCGCGCTGGCCACCTTCCTTTCCGGACATGGGGCGGTCCCCGCCACACCTCCCCAGACCGGAGATCCCGCCACCGCGGTCTTGAGATACCTGCGCTCCCCCGACAAGGATGGAGTCCAGGCGCTGGACGCAGCCTGCCGCAGCGGAGCCGCCGATGTCTGCATCCTCGCCGTCACGGGATCCCTCGCCCGCAGGAAAGGGGACCTGGCCACGGTGCAGGCCGCCATCCGAAGGCTCTCCCCCCACGTCGCCCGCGGTCTCCCCCGGGCGCTCACGGCCAGGGGCATGCTGCACCTGGCCAACGCCACCGCGCTCATGGTCGATCTTCTGATGTCGAAGAAGGGGGGCGCCAGGGTCGGCACCCTGGCCATGAAGGAGCGCGCGCTGGCTGTGGCCATCTTCCGCCGTTCCTGCTCCGCCGGGGAGCCCCAGGCGTGCATCAAGGCGGCGAGGCTGCTCAACGCCGGAGAGGTCCTCACGGTCCTCGGAGAGAAATCCAGGCTCTATGAGACCGCCTGCAACGCTGGAATGCCCCGGGGGTGTGCCGAGGCAGGCTGCTTCACCTGCTACCTCACGATCATGAACCACAAGAAGCTCAATCCCTATGCCCCCACGTATTTTTCCCGGTATCTGGCCATGGTGCGGGGCGCCTGCAGCCACGGCCGGCCAGGAGGCTGCCTGACCCTGGGGCAGCAGCAAAAGATCGCGACCCTCGAGCGGCTCAAGGCCTTCGAGCAGGCCTGCGCCTGGGGATACTCCGCCGTCTGCTTCGGAGCGGGAAACGGCAACCTCAATCCGGACGTGGTCAAGGCTCCCGACCGTCTTCGTGCTCTCGGCTTCTTCACGCTGGGCTGTGATGACGACGACACGAAGAGCTGTGATGCCCGGGCCGACGTCCTCCTGGAGCTGGGCCGCTCCAACGAGGCTGTTCGCGTCCTCACGCAGGCCTGTGAGCACAAGCTCCTCGGCTCCTGTCTGAAGCTGGGGACGATTTACGAGCAGGGGGAACATGTGCTCCGTGACCTCCGGCAGGCCGCCAGGCTCTATGAGAAGGCCGGCGCCGAAAAAGGGACGGACGAGGGGAGTCTCTTCCTCAAGAATACCGCCTTCGCGCGGCTGGGACATCTGTATCTGAAGGGGCTGGGGGTCTCCCGGAGCGTGGAGCATGGGATACGGCTGCTCACCTCGGCCTGCGAGGCCAGGGTCCCCTTCGGCTGCCACCATCTGGCCCTTCATCGCCTCGCCACAAAAAAGCCCGGGGAAAGCGACGCCGCGCTGAAATCCCTGGAGACGGCCTGTGAGCGTGGCTTCACGCCATCGTGTCGTTGGCTCGCGTCACGTCACGATGCAGCGGGCCAGCATATCCCGGCCGCCCAGGCACTGGTCAAGGCCTGCGGAGGCGGCGACGGTGAGGCCTGCTTTGAGGCGGCCCTGCGCTTCGCCGAGGGAAGGAACATCCCCCGCAGTGGGGAGACGGCCTTCAAGCTTATGAGCCACGGGTGCTCCGTCCTGGACCACGCAGACAGCTGCCTCACGCTCGCGAATCACCTCTACCGTACAGCCCCCGAAAAGGGGAAGGCCGACGCAGTCGCCCTCGTGCGCCCGGTCTGCTTCAGAGGCAGTGCCCACGCGTGCAGGTTCTGGGCCATGGTGAGCGGGGCTCCGGGGACTGTCAGAAAACATCTGGCCCGTCAGTGTTCAGGGGGAAACATCATGGGCTGCGTGTCCTGGTCCCATGTGATGAGCGGCATGAAGCCCTTTGCCGCCGATCCTCGTGCTGCAGCGGGACTGCTGCTGACGGCCTGCAAAGCCGGGCACATCCCCTCCTGTGTCGGTTTCGGAGCCCGTAACTTCAACGGAGCCGGGATCCCGAAGAGTCCGGTCCTGGCCCACAAATATTACAAACTGGCCTGTGACCGCGGATACGCAGTCGGCTGCAACAACCTCGGGTGGGTCCATGAGCGGGCGCCTCGTTTCAGGGATCTCCCCAAGGCCCTCTTCTATTACGAGATGGCGTGTCGTGCCGGCCATGCCGAGGCGTGCAACAACGCCGGAAACGTTTATCTCCTCGATATGTTGCGTGGCTCTCCCCGCTTCGGTGGCCGGCCCATGGCCATGAAGCGCTTTACGAAGGCATGCCGTCTCGGCTTCGCAGGGGGATGCCACGCCCTGGCCGTCACCCTCGGTGGACGGGGGGCCACCGCCGCTGACCTCGAAAAAGCCGTTACGTTTCTCATGAAATCGTGCAAGATGGGGATGAAGGTCTCCTGCCGCATGCTTGATGCCTACAGGGCCCGCCTGGTAAAGACCACCCCACGTCGCCGTCCCGGGACCAGGCACCATCCCCGACGCCGTCCATCGACCCGGAAGAGGTGAACCCGACGCCATGAAAATCTGCCCCCATTGCGGCCGCATCGCCGCCAGCAACAAACACCAGTGCCCGGCCTGCCAGGGAGATTATCACCGCCTCCCAGCGACCAGCGACCCGTCGCCGGGGCGAAAATGGGGGCTCCTCAGCGTGGAATTCACCTGCAGCGGTTGCAGCTTCCCTGTTCCCCTCAACCGACTGGAGCTGTCCGGCCATGTCCGGTGCGACTACTGCGGCATGGAACACGCCCTCGCTCCACGGGATCTCAAGGAACTGACCGCCGTCTTCAGGCAGCTCCTCTCCTTCACCGGAGACTCCCGACCGGCGGTGGACTCCCCCGCGTGGACCGCGCTCGGTGCGACGTTGTCCATGGAGGCTTACGACCAGCTGCGGTTTACGGGGATCTCCTCGTGCGAGATCAAGTTGACCCAGGCCGCCTGGGGGACAACGTACCGTGTCTCCGTTGCCCCGGGCGCTCCGCTGTGTGAGTCGTGCCGGACCCCCCTCTCCCTTGCCGCGCTTGAAGCCGGGCGGGGTTCACTGCGCTGCGGCGGCTGTGGTGCGCAGTCGGCCTACCTCCTCCCCCAGGGGGCGACGGCGCTCCCGGAGGTCCTTCTGGCGGTGGCCCCGGAACACCGGGAGGGGACTCTGCAAATTGACGGGGACGCGGAGATACCCTCCAGCGCCACGGCCCTGATCTGTCCCAAGTGCGGCGGAACGCTGTCCCCACCGGTCACCGGCCGCCTGACCAGCTGTGATTTCTGTGATGCCCGTGTCGTTGTGTCCTCCTCGCTCACCGGGGCCACGGGGAACCCCGAGCCGGTGCAGCCGTGGTGGGCTCTCCTCCAGGTGGACGAAGCGTCGGTGCAGCTCCTTCCGCCACCGGCCCCCCCCGCCGATGACTACCTGACTCGAGAGCAGGAGCGCCTGAATCTTCAGGTGGAGATGACGGAGCGAGAATGGGAAGCACGTCGGGCAGCCAGAGCCGGGCGGCTGAGGGGGCGGCTCCTCCTCGGACTCTTCTTCGTGGGGGTCGCCGTCATCGGGCTCACGCTCCTCTCCAGGCTGGGGCTGAGGGATCGCCTCGAGCAGCGCATGAGCCTCACCGCCGAAGACAACAGCGAATGGGAGGAGCCCTCGGCACGGGCGGCGGCCTCAAGGGTCAAGGGCGCTCTCACCATCGTCTCCGAAAAGGGGGACACCCGACTGGACTTCGTCTCCTGCGTCTTCAACCCCTCCACGGGACGAATCCTGCTCAGGACAGGCACCGGGCAGGGCAGCACCGTGGCCATCCCCATCAGGGAGGCCCACGCCTCCGCCCACTTCTCGCTGCTGCGCAGATTCTCCGCCAGCATCGCATCCTCCGAGGCTCGAGGGGAAACGCCGGCCTGCAGCACACTCGCCTTCTCCTACTCCAACCGCTCCCGTACCAAACGGGAGGTGTCGTTGGCCGGGACCCTCTCCCTGGACTGCACCGCCACTCTTCTGCCCTCCAGGCGGTATCGGGGGAAAAAGGAGACGGTGACGCTCCGAGGTAAGGTGGTGTTCTCCCAGTGCCGCTGAGCCCCCCTGGGCTCCTGTGGGATCCCTGTCAGGTGCAGTGCCCGCTCCGGCAGCGCC
>QKIM01000624.1 GCA_003249585.1 Deltaproteobacteria bacterium | reverse complement strand
ATCTTGTTGGCGGCGATGGCCACCTGGAACGCGTACTTGTGCTCGCTGTCCTGCATGGCGACGCACTTCTCGGTCATGATGGGACGGATGATAATATCTTCGGAAAACAGCATCTTCTTACCTCACCGGCGCAGTCAGCCGCGCTTCGATCGCCTTGGCCGTGGAGGCCTTCATGATGAGCGTGTCGTGGTTGAGAATGTCGTACACGTTGACCGCCTCGGGGGCGAGCCATTTGTGCTTCTCGAGGTTGCGGGTGGAGAGGACGACCTTCTGGTTTTCCTTGCTTTCCACGACGAGGGCTTTCTTGGCGCCGAAGATCTTCACGAGCTCAGCCATGTTCCTGGTCTTGATCTCAGGGAGTTCTATGTCATCGAGCAGGACCAGTTTCTTCTCGGAAGCCCGAAGGCTCAGAGCGGAGATGAGGCCGACGCGGCGGACCTTCTTGTTCACGCCCTGAACATAGCTCCGAGGGGTGGTCCCAAAGGCCACGCCACCACCGACGAAGTGGGGAGCGCGCCGGGAACCCTGGCGAGCGCCGCCGGTGCCCTTCTGACGGAAGGGTTTCTTCCCGCCGCCGCTGACTTCTCTTCTGTTCTTGGTCTTGTGCGTGCCGGCACGACGTGCGGCCAACTGGGCCTTGACCACGAGCCAGAGAACGTGCTGGTTCACTTCACCACCGAAAACCTCGGCGGACAGAGTGACCTCGTCAACTTTTTTACCTTCTTTATTGAATACTTCGAAAACGGGCATGATGGTATCTCCTTCACTTCCGATCAGGTTTTGATCTCGACGTTCACACCTGGAGCCACGTCCAGACGCATCAGGGCGTCCACAGTCTGCTGGGTGGGCTCAAGGATGTCGATGAGCCGCTTGTACGTCCGGATCTCGAACTGCTCACGGGACTTCTTGTCAACATGTGGCGATCTCAGGACGCAATATCTGCTGATATTGGTCGGGAGGGGGACGGGCCCCGCCACTCTCGCTCCGGTGTTCTTCGCGGTGTTCACGATCTCCGTAGCGGATTGATCAAGGAGTTTGTGATCATAAGCCTTTAACTTGATTCTGATTCTACTTATCTGCATTGTGGCTCCTAAAGAAAATCACTCCTGAAACAGTTACCCGACCGTTTTCAAATCCCTCGAAACCTTTGCAGGTACAGGAATATAATGGGCAAACTGCATGGTATACGTTGCTCTACCCTGCGTCAGGGACCTCAGCTGTGTAGCATAACCGAACATCATTGCCAAGGGAATTTGTGAATCAATTATCTGGACCCCAGGTCGATTCTCCATTCCCAAGATTTTTCCACGCCTTGCGTGAACATCGCCGAGCACATCACCCATATATTCTTCGGGTGTAACTATCTCGACGTCCATAACGGGCTCCATAATTATGGCTCCAGCCCTTTTTGCACCGTCCTGAAGGGCCAAAGATCCGGCCACGGTGAAGGCGAGATCTGACGAATCCACGGGGTGGTACGATCCATCCACCAGGGTCGCCTTCACGTCGATCATCTGATAGCCGCCGGCGATCCCGCGGGTCAGCGCCTGGGCGATGCCCTTCTCCACGGATTTGATGTATTCCTTGGGGATCACGCCGCCGATGATCTCGTTGACGAAGGTGAAGCCGCTGCCCTTCTCGCCGGGTTCGACGATGATCTCGGCGTGACCGAACTGTCCGCGTCCACCGGACTGACGGACGAAGCGGCCGATCCCCCGGGCCTTGCCGGTGATGGTCTCGCGATAGGAGACCTGCGGCTTGCCCACCACGGCCTCGACCCTGAACTCGCGCACGAGCCTGTCGACGATGATCTCAAGGTGCAGCTCGCCCATGCCGGAGAGGATGGTCTGACCCGTCTCCTCGTCCACGTGGACCTTGAAGGTGGGATCCTCCCGGGAGAGTTTCCCGAGAGCATCGTTGAGCTTCTCGGAGTCGCCTGTGGATTTGGGCTCCACGGCAACGGATATCACCGTCTCGGGGATATCCATGGACTCGAGGAGGATGGGATCCTTGGCATTGCACAGGGTGTCCCCCGTAGAGGCGATCTTGAGTCCTACGGCTGCGCCAATGTTGCCTGCGACGAAGCCCTCGACCTCTTCACGTTTGTTGGCGTGGATGCGCAGCAGACGACCGATACGCTCCTTCTTGCCCTTGGTGATGTTGTACACCGTGTCACCGGACTTGAGCACTCCGGAGTAGACGCGCAGGAAGGTGAGCTGCCCCACGTAGGGGTCGGCCATGATCTTGAAGGCCAGAGCCGAGACGGGCTCGTCGTCTGAAGGCTGCCGGGAGATCTCCTGACCATCTTCGTCGAGCCCCGTGACCGCGCCCTTCTCGAGCGGCGAGGGGAGGTACTCCACCACGGCGTCCATGAGGGGCTGCACACCTTTGTTCTTGAAGGCGCTGCCGCAGACGACGGGCGTCACCTTGAGATCGTGGGTCGCGCGCTTGATGGCGGCCTTGATGGTGGGCACGTCGATCTCGTCATCTTCAAGGGCCAGGGTGAGGAATTCCTCGTCCACGTCGGCCAGCGTGTCGATGAGCTCGAGGCGACGCTGCTCAACCTCGGCCTTGAAGCTCTCCGGGATCTCCTGGATCTCGAAGGTGGCGCCGAGAATGTCCTTCTCCCACACGTAGGCCTTGCGCTCGATGATGTCGATGACCCCGGCGAAATCGGCCTCGCTGCCCATGGGGATCTGGATAAGGAGGGGGGTGGCGCACAGCCGGCTCTTCATGGTCTCCACGGCGCGGGTGATGCTGGCGCCGACGCGATCCATCTTGTTGATGAGGGCGATACGGGGGACCCGGTACTTGTCTGCCTGGCGCCACACGGTCTCGGACTGTGGCTGCACGCCGGCGACGGCGCAGAAGACCACGACGCCACCATCGAGGACCCGAAGGGACCGTTCCACTTCCATGGTGAAGTCCACGTGTCCGGGAGTGTCGATGATGTTCACCCGGTGGTCCTTCCAGTAGCAGGTGGTGGCCGCGGAGGTGATGGTGATCCCGCGCTCCTGCTCCTGCTCCATCCAGTCCATGGTGGCGGTGCCGTGGTGGACCTCGCCGATTTTGTAGGTCACCCCGGTATAATAGAGGATGCGTTCGGTGACCGTGGTCTTGCCGGCGTCGATGTGCGCCATGATGCCGATGTTGCGCACGCGGTCGATGGCGCAGTCCCTCAGGGGATGCATCGCATCACTGTTTTTACCGCTTTTGGAGTTCGCGCTTGAGTCGCTCATGACCATCTCTCAGGGTACAAAGGTACCCTTTCTCACGTTCCGCCGGTTCACCCAGGGGTGCCTGTCGGGGGGTAAATAGCTTCCCGTTAGGTTGCTATTTTAATGAAATTATAGATTTACCAACGATAGTGGGCGTAGGCCTTGTTGGCCTCTGCCATCTTGTGCGTATCGTCGCGTTTTTTCACGGAGTTCCCTCTGCCATCGGCAGCTTCCATGAGCTCGGAGGCAAGGCGCTCCTTCATGGAATGCTCGCTGCGGGAGCGGGAGTACCCGATGATCCAGCGCATGGCGAGGGCCAGGGCTCTGCGGGGCTTCACCTCAATGGGAACCTGATAGGTGGAGCCGCCGACGCGGCGGGACTTGACCTCGACACGGGGACGGATGTTGTTGAGCGCCTTCTCGAAGACCTTGATGGGATCTTCTTTCTTGCGCTCGTCGATGATGTCGAAGGCACCGTACACGATGCGCTCGGCGGTGCTCTTCTTACCGTCCAGCATGATGCCGTTTATGAAACGGGTGATGGTCCGGCGGAGCTCAAGGTTGACGCTCACGTACTTGGGATCGGGAATCAGTTTGCGCTTGGTTGCACGTTCTCTGCGTGACATCGTCTACCTCTATTTCTTGGGTTTCTTGGTGCCGTACTTGCTTCTGCCCTGACGACGGCTGTCCACACCGGCGGTGTCCAGGGTGCCACGGACGACATGGTAACGGACACCGGGGAGATCCTTCACGCGGCCGCCTCTGATGAGGACCACAGAGTGCTCCTGGAGGTTGTGGGACTCGCCGGGGATGTAGGTCGTGACTTCCATCCCGTTGGTGAGGCGCACACGGGCAACCTTACGAAGAGCCGAGTTGGGTTTTTTCGGCGTGGTGGTGTAGACACGCACGCACACACCCCTTTTCTGAGGGCAGGATTTCAGCGCAGGCGCCGTGCTCTTGGCTTTGATCGCCTTTCTTCTTTTTCTTACTAACTGATTAATCGTTGGCATCTCGTTTCCAGCTCTATCATTAGAAAGTTAACCTCCCGGACACCTGTAGTCCAGGACGGAGGGTATTATAGGGAAGGGGTGGACAGTGTCAACCACAATTCCCGGCGAAAATCTCCCCGGAGGAGACTTTTTTTGATCTTTTCAGGGGCATTTTGGGAAAAAAACCCCTTTTTCGCCCTTGATCAGTCACCATAGGGGATCTCGAGATCTTCCTCTTCCTCGATGTACTCATGATCCTCCTGGAAGTACGTGAGGCGATCGTAGGCACGCAACCCGGTCCCGGCGGGGAGGAGGCGGCCCATGATCACGTTCTCCTTGAGACCCTTGAGGTAGTCGACCTTGCTCCAGATGGCCGCCTCGGTCATGACGCGGGTGGTCTCCTGGAAGGAGGAAGCTGACAGGAAGGACTCCGTGGAGAGAGAGGCCTTGGTGATCCCGAGGAGCAGCGGCTCGCCCTGGGCGGGGCGTTTGCCCTCGTCCATGATGCGCTGGTTCTCCATGTCGAAGGTGACCTTGTCCACGTACTCGTCCAGGAGGAAGTCCGTATCACCGGACTCGTTCACCTTGACCTTGCGCAGCATCTGACGGACGATCATCTCGATGTGCTTGTCGTTGATGGTAACGCCCTGGACGCGGTACACGCCCTGGACCTCTTCCACCAGGTAGTTGGCGAGTTTCTCGATACCGGACACCTTGAGGATGTCGTGGGGGTTGGGCGGACCTTCCATGAGGGCGTCGCCGGCCTGGACATACTCACCCTCGCGCACCTTGACGTGCTTCATCTTCGGGATGAGATATTCCTTGGGCTGTCCCTTGGGAGGACTGATGATAACCCGCTGCTTACCCTTCATGTCGGAGCCGTAACTGACGTACCCGTCGATCTCGGCGATGATGGCGTGCTCTTTGGGTTTGCGCGCCTCGAAGAGCTCAACGGCGCGGGGCAGACCACCGGTG
>QKIM01000516.1 GCA_003249585.1 Deltaproteobacteria bacterium | reverse complement strand
CACGAGGTTCACGAAGAGCAGCCCCGACTCGAGGGCCGCGAAGCGCTCGAGGGTGACCCCGATGCCGTGGGCGTTGCCCGTGGTGGGGGTGGAGGCGGTGACTCCGGCGCCGTTGAAGATGTCGTAGATCTTGCCCACGCCTTCCACGGGGAGCCCCTGATCCCTGATGGCGTCGAGGACCGTCGGGAAGGTGGGGTTCATGGAGTAGTCGTGGCGCCGCGTCGTGCGCTGGAAGGCGCCCGGGGTCCCCTCGAAGGGGCGCGCGATGACCCGCCCTATCTGATATTTATCTGCGATCTCACGAGCTTTTTCACAGAAGCGGTAGAGCTCTAGGACGGGGAAGATCTCTTCGTGCGCGGCGATCTGGAGGACGGAGTCGGCGCTGGTATAGAGGATGGGGGCGCGCTCCCTCATGTGCCGCTCCCCCAGCTCGTCGAGGATCGCCGTGCCCGAGGCGGCCTTGTTGCCGATGTACTTCACCCCCGTGGCCCGCTCGAGGGCCGCGGTGATCTCGACGGGGAACCCGTCGGGGTAGGTGGGGAAGGGTTCATCGAGGATGACGCCCACCATCTCCCAGTGCCCTGTCGTCGTGTCCTTGCCCTTGGAGAGGGGTTCGAGGACACCGTAACAGCCGAAGATCTCATCCTCGACCGCACCGATGGAGGGGCTGAGGGCGGAAAGCCCGAGGCGGGCCATGTTGGGCAGGGCGAAGGGGATGCCTTCGGCCGCGAAGGCCTGGGCGATATGTCCGAGGGTGTCGGAGCCGGCGTCGCCGTAATCGGCGGCATCCCGGGCTGAACCGATACCTACGCTGTCCAGAACGATGAGGAGTACACGTTTCATGGGGCTACCACGCGAAGGTTGGGAAAGAGGTGGCGAGCTCCCTGACGGCGGCGGCGATGGTGACGGCTTCGTCGTCGTCCTTCCATGCAGATTCGCCCTCGGAGATCTTGCCCGTCTTGAGGTTGTTGATGGTGCGGTCGATGAGGGAGGCGAGTCTGACCATGTCGGTCTCCTTCATGCCGCGGGTGGTGATGGAGGGGGTGCCCAGGCGGATGCCGTCGGGGAAGAGGGGTTTTTGCCGGTCGGAGGCGTTGGGTACGGTGTTGAAGTTGAGGACGATGCCCACCTCCTCGAGGGCGACGGCCACGCGTTTGCCCGGGAGCTTGTGGGATTTGCGAACGTCCAGGAGCAGGAGGTGGTTCTCGGTGCCTCCGGAGACCACGTGGTGACCACGGACCTTCAGTTCCTCGCCGAGTTTTTTGGCGTTGGCCACCACCTGGTGGCTGTAGTCCTTGAACGCCGGAGAGGCGGCCTCGCCCAGGGCGACGCCGATGGCGGCGATAGTGTTGAAGTGGGGCCCGCCCTGAAGACCGGGGAAGACGGCCTTGTCGATCCTGTCCATCATGTCGGCGTCTTTGGCGAGGATGATGGCGGCGCGAGGGCCACGGAGGGTCTTGTGGGTGGTGAAGGTCACGACGTCCATGTGGGGCCAGGGAGAGGGATGGGCCCCGCCGGCGATGAGACCGGCGATGTGGGAGACGTCGGCCAGGGAGATGGCGCCGACCTCGCGGGCGATCTCGCCGAACTTCTCGAAGTCGATGAGCCGCGGGTAGGCGGTGTATCCGCAGACCAGCACGTCTGGTTTGAACTCCAGCGCCTGGCGCCTGATCTCCTCGTAGTCGAGGACATCGTTCTCATTGCAGCCGTAGGAGAGGATCTCGAACCACTGTCCCGTGACGGAGACGGGGCTGCCGTGGGTGAGGTGGCCGCCGTGGTCCAGACGCATGGCCATGATCTTGCCCTCGAAGGGCTTGAGGAAGGCCGTATAGACGCCCAGGTTGGCCGGGGCGCCCGAGAGCGCCTGCACGTTGGCGTGGGGGTAGCCGAAGAGCGCTTTTGCCCGTTCGATGACCATGAGCTCCAGGGCGTCGGTGTTGACCTGTCCCTGGTAGTAGCGGCGTCCGGGGTATCCTTCGCCGTATTTGTTGGTGAAGGAAGTGGCCAGGGCCGCCTTCACCGCCGGTGATGCGTAGTTCTCAGAGGGGATGAGCCGGATCTGCTCGTGCTGGCGGGTCTCCTCTCTGAGAACGAGATCGAAGAGTTGTTGGTCCTGTTCCTTGAGGATGGAAAGAATGGTCTGATCGAGCATGGTACCTCCGAGGTGGAAAAGAAAAAGTCCGGTGCAAGAAATGTTTTCATTTTTGTGCCGCGGGAGACTATAGTCTCCCTTGGAATTCGGACGGTTTTTGACCGAGGGGCTGAAAACCCCACCTGAACTCAATACGATTTAGGGTCACGTGTCAACCCGAGGAACACATGCGCACGGTTTTTTTCCTTCTCGCTCTTTTCTCCATCATGGTCTCCTGCGGACGTGCCCCGCTGGTCCCCGCCAAACTCGCGCCGTCACTGCAGCCCGGCGATCTGATCTTTCAGGATCTGGACTGTGGAGATCTGTGCACCGCCATCGAGAAGGTGACGGTCCGCAAGGGGCTGCCGCCCATCTCCCACGTTGCCGTCGTCGAGAAGATTGGTCCGGGCGGTGTGGTGCTCATCGAGGCGCTCGGTTCCGTGCGCCGGATCGGGTTCGACGCGTTCGTGAAACGGTCCCGAAGCGGCAGCGGACGCGCGAAGATCCTGGTAGGCCGGCTGAAGGAAGCATTCAGGCCGGGCATCCCCTTTTTCCTGAACGAGCTGCGGGCTCGCCTTGGAAAACCCTACGACCGTGATTTCCTGCCGGACAACGGGGCCTACTACTGCTCCGAGCTGGTCTCCGACGCCATGGCCGCGCTGGGGACAGATCTCTTCCCGAGGCACCCGATGCACTTCGGAAAACCCGGGACCTGGGCCCGCCGGGTCTGGGAGCAGGAGTTCACACGCCGCAACCGGTCGCTGCCCGAGGGGATCCCGGGGACAAACCCTGCGGACATGGCGGCCTCACCATACATTAAAATAGTATATTCCTTTCAGTGATCTGGCAATGGTCCACCGTGGGTCGTAGAACGCGTCGGCAACGGTTCGTGCGGGGTGCCCGGAACGCGATAATTAGGGTTTCAAAGTGCCTTGTTCTCTGATATAGTCCGAGGTGGCCATCAATCAATGGAGTTTCAAATGATTACAAAAATGAGAACCCCCATTTTCATCCTCATCGTGCTTCTGTACTCCATGACTGCCTCCGCGCAAACCGCGCCGCAGCCTGACAAGATCGATATTCTGACTCTCCGCCCGGCTCTCGGGAAAGGCCCCTTCATCTATGTCGGCGGCCTCGACATGCCCGGGCATCTCGAATACGGCGTCCAGATGATGTTCGGGCTGGGGATCGACCCCTTCATCATCTACAACATGGACAACGACACCCTGGGCTCCAAGCGGGCCTCCGTGGTATCCATGCTGGCCATGGCCGAGCTGGGCGGCTTCATCGGACTCTTTGGCAACTACATGGTGGGCGCCACCATCCCCGTGGGGTTCGTCAGCGGCAACGAGGTCGACGACGAGGGCAACGCCATCAAGTCCCTCAGTCCCCTGGCCTGGGGTGACTTCACCCTCCACGCCCGGGGCCGTTTCTACAAGGTCGATGATCTCGCCCTCGGCGCCGATCTCCGCATCGGCGTGCCCACGGGACAGTTCTCCAACAACTTTACCGGAGAGGTGCTCCCCTCCATTCAGGTGCGTGGCGTCCTGGCCTGGGGGACCGGCAAGTTCAAGGCCGCCGCCGAGTTGGGCATTCTCGTCCGCCTGAGCGCCTCCGACACCCAGTTCTTCGACGACAAGTTCGAGCTGGGTAACCAGATCATCTACGGGGTTGGCGCCTCCTACGAGGTCATCTCCAGGCTCAACGTCAACTTCGAGCTCGCTGGCCGCAGCGGCTTCTCCGCGGCGGTGCACGACCACCCCGTGGAGGGTGGGCTCTCCGTCTCCTACAACCTCGGCAAGGGGCTCATGGTGCAGGGTGGTGCCAACGTGGGCATCGTCGCCGGCGTGGGGACCCCCCTCGTTCGCGGCCTCCTGGGAGTCAAATGGATCCCGGCCATCAAGGATACCGACGGTGACGGCATCCCCGACGAGGAGGACAAGTGCCCCCTCATCAAGGAGGACAAGGACGGCTACAAGGACGACGACGGCTGCCCTGACAACGACAACGACAACGACGGCATCCCCGACGCCAAAGACAAGTGCCCCAACGAGGCCGAGGATCTCGATGGTTTCCAGGATGACGACGGCTGCCCCGACAACGACAACGACGGCGACGGTATTCCCGACAAGCAGGACAACTGTCCGCTGGCCAAGGGACCCAAGGCCAACAAGGGCTGCCCCGCCGACATGATCGACACCGATCAGGATGGGGTCTCCGACGACAAGGACAAGTGTCCCAAGGAGGCCGGTGGCCGTGAGACCGCAGGCTGTCCGCCCGAGAAGTACGACTCCGACGGTGACGGCATCATGGACGCCGTGGACAAGTGCCCCAAGGTCAAGGGCGAGAAGAAGTACAACGGCTGCCCCGCCTCCATGTTCGACACCGACAAGGACGGCGTCTCCGACGACATGGACAAGTGCCCCAACGAGAAGGAGACCATCAACGGCAACAAGGACTGGGACGGCTGCCCCGACAGGGGCAGAGCCTGGTACAAGTTCGGCAAGGTCAAGATCATGGGCATCCAGCGCTATGGTCTCACCTTCAAGTTCCCCACCCGCAGGTTCGAATGGTTCGACGGCAAGACGGGCAAGGACGCCAAGCTCTCCAGCCTCGGCGAGAGGGCCCTGGGTCAGGTCGCGCTCTTCATCAACACCACGGCCTTCCCCAAATTCGACATCATGGTCTTCACGGACACCACCGTCGACGCCAAGACGGCCATGAAGATTACCCAGGCTCAGGTGGAGACCATCAAGAACTACTTCAAGTCCAAGAACGTGAAGCTCAGCCGGGTGAACGTCGCGGCCATGGGCAGGGAGATGCCTGTGTACAAGGGTACGACCGCCCGCAAGCAGCGGCTCAACCGCCGCATCCTCGTCACCATGCCCGAGTAGAAAACCCGCCCGGGCCCGGAGCGTTTATCTCTCTGGGCTCACCGCGGCCCGGCCGGCCCGGCCGGACCAACCTCCTTCAGGACGCCTCAATGTCAGGGAAACCCGCAGAAACCATTCTCATTATTGATGATGAAAAGAACATCCGCAGCGCGCTGAGGA
>QKIM01000492.1 GCA_003249585.1 Deltaproteobacteria bacterium | reverse complement strand
GTCGGACACAGCCCCCTCTTCTGGGCCCTGGCCCTGGGCGCCTGCCTGGGCGGGAACGGGACCCTCATCGGTGCCTCGGCCAACGTGGTCGTCAGCAAGATCGGCGAGCGTAACCGCCTCCACATCTCCTTTGTGCATTTCCTCAAGTGGGGCTTCCCCTTCATGATCCAGTCCGTGCTGGTGGCCACCTTCTATCTGTGGCTGCGCTATTTCTGATCCCTTCCCGGTGACCGTGCCGCTGTGAAGGGCGAGGGGCCAGCGTTCCAAGGGCATGCCGATCGCGCCGAGGGCCGGCCTACCGGAAGAACGTTCGCATCTCCTCGGGCAGCTCCTTGAGGAGCTTCGGCCCCGAGCCGATGACGATGACCCCCCTGGCGTAGCGCTCGCGGCTCCCGGAGGCCTCCTCCCGGGCCCAGCGCTCCACGCCGATCTTCTTCATGCGCATGAGGTTGTACACCTTCTGGTTCTGAGGATAGTCCGTGGCGTGCCACGCGCAGGGGTGCAGGATCCCGCACGGGAAGTCCTCACACTCAAAGCAGAACTCGTGGCCCCGCGCCTTCACGCACGCCATACACTCGCAGGAGCGTTCCCCCAGCACCGAACAGCCGCCGACCTTGCAGCCGTCGCAGGCCACCTGCTCGGGTGCCATCTGACGCCTGGCCGCGATGGCCTCGGCGAGCTCGGGCACGATGTTGTCGCGGTACACCTGACAGTTGAAGCAATCGATGCCACAGTGGGAAGTGAGTTTTCTGTAATCCATGGTTTCTCCTTTCGGGTCGCCCCGGTGAATACTCACTTGGAGTCCCCATCGAACCTGAGGTTACAGAAAACTTCGCATTATTCCGATAAGAGGTGTATCCCGCCTTCTTCCCGCAGTTTTTGAACGTGCGCGAGAAACTCCTCGCGCCCCTGGCCGTGGATCTCGGCGAGGTACAGCGCCTCGTGGTCGAGGATCGCCTCAAGCTCCCGGTGGAAGCACTGCGTCGCCTCGACCTCCTCCATGGGGACAGCGCGGATGTTCGCCAGCCGATCGGCGTGACCTCTGTGCAGGATGTGGCTGGCATAGGAGCTGCACACGCACGGCCCATCCTTTCTCACCAGCGAACAGCGGCCGTCGAAATGGTCCCTCACCAGCCGCCGGGCCCTGTGCAGCCCGGTCTTCACGCTGGCTTCGCCGCACTCAAGAATCTCGCAGGTCTCGACGACGTTGAAGCCCAGAATGACCCGCAAGGTGAACAGCACGCGATACCTGCCGGGCATGCAGTTCATGAACATCTGCAGGCAGCTCTGCCGCACACGCTCGACAAGATATTCGTCTTCACAGGTTCCCGAACGGTTGATCCAGTCGTACACGTCGCCCTCGGTGACGTTGTGCTCATCGGCGGCAATGGCCACGGGCAGGCGGCGCGCCTTCTTCATGGCCCGCTTGGCCGTGTTCACCACGACGCGGTACAGCCAGGTCTCGGCCCGACTCTCGCCGCGAAAGCCCGACCACCCCTTCCACGCGCTGAGCAGCGCCGCCTGGAGGACGTCCTCGGTGTCCTGACGGCTGCCCGTCATGCGAAAGGCCAGCGTATACATGCGCTGGTACTGCGCACAGCACAGGGCCTCGAATTCAGCCGACGTCTTTTGCCCTTCTCCCGTGTGTTTTTGGGGTTCCATCCGTGCAGTTCCCTTCCAGGTGCGCTGACAGCAACTCTTTTTTCCGACCTGCCAAGCGTTTCGCCCCCCATGGAAGATCATGTTTGCACGAACCACCGTCGACTGCAACGGACACGGCATTTCCCCATGTATTCAGCATGCTCTACCCCCATCGACGACGCTTCTGCATGGAATCCCGGTGGTCCGGTCATTTTTCCGTTGACTTTAGTTCGTGGGCGAACTAAAAAGCGGACATGGAACCTGTGGCCCCCCGGAGCATCATCAGCCTCATCTCCTCGATCCGCGAGGGCGCCAATCTGGTGCTCGAGCAAGAGCTCGGGCGGAGGGGCTTCACGGGGATCGTGCCCGCCCACGGGCTGGTCCTCTCCTTCCTGTTCCGGCAGTCTGGCCCCATCCCCATCAAGGCCCTGGTCCGAAAGTCGGGGCGGGTCAAGTCCACGGTGACGGGGATGGTCAACACCCTAGAGAAGCACGGCTACCTCTACAAACAGGCCTCCCCTGAGGACGCGCGCTCCACCCTCATCGGGCTCACCGAAAAAGGGCTGGCCATGAAAGAGGATTTTGAGGAGATCTCCGTCATCCTGCAGCAGCAGGTCTATGGAGACATGCCCGCGGACGACCGCCAGCGTCTGGTGGAGCTGCTCGCGGTGCTTTGCGACAACCTGAAGCGGTGATTTTTTTTGCCCATATAGTTCGGGCACGAACTTTATGGAATCCCAGCTCCCCGACACCGCTCTTCACCGCGGGACCGCACGGCCCCGCGCCGTACACAAGGAGAACGTACAATGGAAAAAGCAGCCACCAACTACAAAAAGGTCTCTCTGGGCAACGTCGATGAGGTCACCCGGGTGACCCTCCACGACGACCTGGCCCTGACCGGCTCGGAGATCTCCATCAACGTGCTGCCGGCGGGCATCAGCGTCCCCTTCGTCCACGCCCACCGGGAGAACGAGGAGGTGTACCTGATCCTCTCCGGGAGGGGACAGTTCTATCTCGACGGGGAAGAGCTGGCCGTGACCGCGGGTGATGTGGTGCGGGTCGATCCGGCCGCCCGGCGCTGCATGAGGGCCGACGCCGACAGCGCCCTGCGGTTTGTCTGCATCCAGGCGAGGGCCGGCAGCCTCAACCGGTTCACCCAGGACGACGGGATCCCCGCCGAAGGCAAACCCAGCTGGATGTAACACGGGCAGGACGCATCCCGCCCGCACGAAAGAAACCTGTATCCAAGGGAAAAAGGGGGTGGGGGTGCCCCCGGGGCCGGTAAGGGCGGCCCCGGGGGCGCAGGGCGCGGGGAAGACCGCGACCTGACGTGGGAAGAGGCACGAAAGGGGCGTGCCATCGTGGGGGGCAGGACACGTCCTGCCCGTACGGAAAACGCTTCAGGGAGGGCAGGACACGTCCTGCCCGTACGGAAAACGCTTCAGGGGTGGGCAGGACACGTCCTGCCCGTACGGAAAGACTGGTGTCGTCCTGCCTGCGGGAGCAGTAGCCGGAGCCTCAGCCGACGTTGATCTGGTCGGGGGTGAGGGCCAGGAGCTTGTCCACCTTCTCGATGAGGGTGGCCACGGGGATGGGCTTCTCCACGAAGTCGTCCACGGGGAGGAACTTGCCGTCACGATCGGGGCTGAACTTGTGGTTGAAGACCTGGTTCACGCTGGTGAGCATGAGGATCGGGGTGTATTTGATGGATTCTTCCTTGCGGATCCGATAGGCCGTCTGGAACCCGTCAGAGACGTCCTTCATCATCACGTCCAGGAGCATGACGTCGGGACGCACCTTGAGTGCGGCCTCAAACCCGGCATCACCGTCGGCGGCCGTGAACACTTCGTGTCCCTTGGCTTCGAGGGCGATTTTGCAGAATTCGGTCACATCATGATCGTCGTCAACGCAGAGAATCTTTGCCATAACACAGGCTCCTTTCGAATGCGGGGCTACCTTTCGGCCCCATGGGGTTGGGAATCCTTTTCAATGACCGCGGGCGCGAGCTCCACCCAGAAGGTGCTGCCCTCGCCGTGTGTCGAGGTGACGCCCACCTCGCCGCCGTACTCCTGGGCGAGCTTCTTCACGATGGAGAGCCCCAGCCCGGAGCCCGGGATGTGCCGGGTCTCGTCGGTCTTGATCCGCACAAACTCTGCGAAGAGCCGTTCCCGATCCTCGTCGGTCAGACCCAGACCGGTATCCGTTACAGCGATGCGGATCTTCCCGCCGTCGGTCCCGGTCAGGCGGACCGTCACCGAGCCGCCGTCGCGGTTGTACTTTACCGCATTGGACACATAATTGTTAAAAATAATCTCAATGTCCCCCGGATCTGCGGCGATGCTCAGATCGTCCGACTCAAGCGTGAAAGAGATATTCCTCTTCTCGGCCGCCAGGGCCACGCTTTCGAGAGCCGTCTGGGCCGCCTCGCGCAGATTCACCGAAGAGATCTCCTTCTTCCGCTGTCCCGACTCCAGGCGGGTCAGGTCCATGAGGTCCGCAATGAGTTTGCGCATGCCACCGATGCGGGCGATGCTCTTCTCGACCATGGGCAGGTAGGATTCGACATCGGGCCCCAGGAGCTTGTTGGCCATGAGATCCAGGTAGCCCTCCACGGCGTTGATGGGGCTCTTGAGCTCGTGGGCCAGCACCGAGAGGAACTGGAAACGGATCTGCTTGCGCTCGGTCTCCAGGCGGTCCCTCTCCCGTCTGAGGAGGACGTGGGTGGCGCCCTTGCGCACCGTGTAGCGCAGCTCGTCGGGGGTAAAGGGCTTGGCCAGGAAGTCGTAGGCGCCCATCTTGGTGGTCTTCACCGCCGTCTCCAGGGTCGCGTAGGCCGTGACGATGAGGGTCACGATGTCCTCGCGTTTGGAGAGCACCTTCTCCAGAATCTCCAGCCCGCCGATGCCCGGGAGTTTGCAGTCCAGGAGCACCAGCGCCGGGGTCTCCGTCTTCAGGGCCTCAAGGAACGCCTCCCCCGTCTCGAAGGAGCGCAGGTCGAAGTTCACGACCCGGTCCATGTCGGCCAACGCGGGCTTGAAGCCGCGCAGGATGGCCTCGATGCCCATGCGGATGCCGGGCTCGTCGTCGACGATGAAGACCAGGAGGCGTTCGGTGGTGGTCATGTCACAGCCCCAGCTTTCTGAACTCCGCTTTCAGTTGCTCGAAGCGGACCGGCTTGGGGAGGATCACGTCGGCCTTGATCCAGTCCTTGCCCTCGCCGCCGTTCTTGTCGAAGCTGTACCCCGTCACCGAGGTGACGGCCGTGGTCATGATGACGGGGGTCCCGGGCCGCATCCGCTTGATGTGGTGGGCGAGCACGAAGCCGTCGTCCATGCGGTCCATCATGAGGTCGATGATGGCCACGTCGGGAGAGCCAGACTCCACCAGGGAGAGGGCCTGCTCCACGCTGGTCGCCTCCATGACCTCGCAGTCGAGCTGCTCGAGGTTGACGCGCTGCTGGAAGAGGAAATCGAGGTCGTCATCGACCAGGAGGACTTTGAGGGGCTTGTTCATTGCACACTTCCTTCATGGGCCGGGAACGGTTCGCTC
>QKIM01000576.1 GCA_003249585.1 Deltaproteobacteria bacterium | reverse complement strand
CGGCTACATCTCGATTTCGAATTCTTCGATGTCCTCGTCGAGCACTTCCACGGTGAGGTTGTCGATGACATCGGCGGGGGCGTTGACGGCCTTGGCGACCTTGAGCAGGTAGGAGCCCTCATCCATGTCGTGGACATCGTCGGCTTCGGTGACGCGCACCAGAAGGCCCAGGAGGATCTTTGCCTCCTGCCCGCCGGACACGCCCAGCTCGCGGGCGGTGCTCTCGGCGTTGAAGGACTTGGGATCGAAGCGGCTCAGGTGGTTCATGAGCCAGACGGGCAGCATCTGCGCGGAGGTCATCTCGCGGAGGATCTTGACCACGGCTTTTTGCTCCTCGTTCTCGAGCCGGTCGTCGGCGTAGGCGGCGCCCATGAGCAGGTCGGCCAGGAGTTCGGTTTCTCTTTTGCTCAACTTCTTGGATGCGAGGGTCATGGCTGCTCCTTCGGGCGAGAGATCCCGCCCGCCGATCACAGTAGCAAACGTCCGCTGAGAGAAAAAGGGAAAAAACGGCAGAACCTGCCGATTGTGGGAGGGTTTTGGGGGGGAGATCAGGCAGTGAGGCTGCGGGTCTTGCGGGCGATGTATCCCTCTTCGTCCGTGGGGACGACCAGGATGGGGATTGAGTCGGTGGTGGAGATGGGGCCCTCGACCCCGCGGATGGTGGAGGCGTTTTGGGCGGCGTCCATGGAGAAGCCCATGCCCTCCAGCCCTTCGAGAATGCGGCCGCGCATGTAGTCGTCGTTCTCGCCGATGCCACCGGTGAAGACCAGGGCGTCGACATGTCCGAGGACGGCGACGTAGGAGCCGATGGTCATGCGGACGCGGCGGGCGAACATGTCCAGCGCGAGCTGCGCGTCGGGGGAGCTGCCCATGACCTCCTGGAGGTCGCGCATGTCACTGGAGTGGCCGGAGATGCCCAGGAGCCCAGACTCCTTGTTGAGCAAGCGGTCGATGCGGTCCAGATCGTAACCGAGGCGGGCCAGATGCAGCACGATGGCCGGATCCATGGCGCCGGTGCGGGTCCCCATGATGAGGCCGTCCAGCGGGGTGAAGCCCATACTCGTGTCCACGCTGGCGCCGCCCTGGACGGCGCACATGGAGGAGCCGTTGCCCAGGTGGCAGGTGATCATGTTGATGTCCTTGATGTCGCGGTCCAGCAGGTGCGCCGCGCGGGCCGAGACGAAGTCGTGGGAGGAGCCGTGGAACCCGTACTTTCGGATCTTGTGCTCGCGATAGACGGAGATCGGGAGCCCGTAGAGGTAGGCCTCGGGGGCCATGGTCTGGTGAAAGGCCGTGTCGAAGACCGCCACCTGTGGCATATCGGGCCGAAGGGCCTTGATGGCACGGATCCCGGCAAGGTTGGGGGGATTATGGAGCGGGGCGAGGTCCGCGCACTCGTCGATGGTGCGCATCACGTGCTCGTCGATGAGGGTCGCGTCGGCGTAGTGTTCTCCACCGTGCACCACGCGGTGCCCCACGGCGCCGAGGTCGTCGGGGGAGTCGAGCTCGCCACCCTCGCGGCTGAGCAGGGAGAAGAGCAGGGAGATCCCTGCCTCGTGGTTCTCGATGGGCTGCTCCAGTTTCACCGTCTCCTTCTCTCCCTTGTGCGTGATGAGGCCCACGGGAAGGCCGATCTTCTCAATGAGGCCCTTGGCCAGCATGTGGAAGGTCTCTCCCTCGAAGAGCTTGTATTTGATGGAGGATGAACCGGAATTGATGACGAGGATGTTCATGACCTTGCTCCTCTCCCGGGAAATCTCGGGAAAAAAAGTACGAATGGTGCTACACTACTCCGGACAACGGGAAGTGCAAGGAAGAATCTCAGGATTTCCAGTTCTGCTGAAAAATTTTTAAAGTAGGCGGACTTTTTTGGAGGTGCCCATGAAATGTACGTGTGTCACGACCGATGAAGGCGTGCGATACCCCCTGTATGGGGAGGCCCGTTCCCTCGTCCGCCGCGCCGCCGCGCTGGGGACGGGGCTGACCCTGGGCTTGACCCTCATGGCCTGCGGCCCCAAGGCCGAGGCTGATGGCGACAAGGGGAGCGTGACTACTCCCCCGCCGAACTCCCGTCGTCTTCCCGGAGTGGAGCCGACGGACCCCGCCCCTCCCGACAGGGATCGGGACGGCGTGGCCGACCGTGACGACGCCTGTCCGGACCAGCAGGGCCCCAGGAGCAACAAGGGGTGCCCCGTGAAGAAACCCACGGTGCCGCTCGGGGGGGACATTGTCCCCGTCAATCCCCCCAGACCGTGATCATTCAGTAGGTGACTGGACGCGCTCGGCGCCTTTTGCCGGTGAGCCGGGGGTTGTGCGCCTTTTCATGACCAATGTCGGTCGGTGGTCCGTGCCCGGGAAAGACCCGCACCGAGGGGGGCAGGGTCAGGATCTTCTTTCGAATACCCTCGAGCTGCAGCCGCATCATCTGGCCCGAGGTGGCCCGACCATCGCCGTGCGTCATCCCCACGTTCTCCAAAAAGAGGGTGTCCCCGCTGAAGAGCAGGTCTCTGGCGAGGAAGAAGACCGAGCCCCGCGAGTGCCCCGGGACGTGCAGCACGCGGATCTTCAGACTCCCGAAGGTGAGCTCGCCTTCGGCATCCCACAGGACATCGGGTTTGTTGGGAGCCTTGGTCTTCCCGTAGAAGTGGCGATCCGCGCGGTGGGCATGGACCTTCACCTTATAACGCCTGCGATCGTGATCGTTGGCCTCGATGTGGTCGAAGTGGCCGTGGGTGTTCAAGATGGCCCTGATCTTCAGGTTCCGCCGGGCGATGGCGGCCTCCAGCGCGGGGCTCTCGAGGCCCGGATCGATGATGACGGCGTCGCCCGTGGCGGGATCGGCGAGCAGCTGGATGTTCTCGCGGAACCGGCGGCCCCAGCGCATCACGTCCACCGGGAAGGTCTGGACGAGGAGCCTCTGCGGGGAGATGCTCCTGGTCGTCGTCGGTGCTGACCGGGGCGTGGCTGGCGGCTGTCGGGGATTCATGGCGCGGGGCGCGGGCGGGTCACTGGGGGCGGCCGGTGCATCGGCAGGTCGCGAGGAACAGGCCAGGGTAAGGGTCAGGCCAAGAGCCAGAGAAGCGAAGGGAGGTGTGATCACGGGGGGACCTTCGTCTATCTGGGACGGAGCCCGCCGAAGAGGCCTGTGAGGAGCTCCGATCCCATCTTTTCGGAGCTCTGGATCTGCTCGAGGGAGGCCAGGAGATCCTTCATGACCAGGATCTCCTCCATGACCATGAGGCGGACGAGGTGGCCGTTGGCGTGGGCGGTGGAGAACTCCAGGGTGGTGTCCCGGATCTCCATGGAGATGAAGATGTCGTCCTTGCGGATGCGATAGATGGGGCTCGAGCCGTGGGAGTGGATGCGGTGGACGAAGAACTCCTCGGCCACGAAGGCCTGCTGGATGCGGCTCGCCATGAACTCCACCATGGCCTCGCTCATGAGATCGAGGCCGAAGGTGAGGAGCTCCTCGGCTTTGCCGGCCATCTTCTTTCTAAGGCCATCGCCGCCCGAGAAGCTGGCCACCAGGGTAGGGGGGGCGATGACGCTGGCGATGAGCAGGGTCATGATGGCCACACCGAAGAGGTTCTGGCCGATGGCGCCGCTGGAGAGCCCGACGCCGGCGACGATGAGGGTCACCTCGCCGCGGGGGAGCATCCCGGCGCCGATGCGGAAGGCGCCACGCAGGTTGAACCCCATGAAGAGGGCGGGCGCTCCGCACCCGAGGATCTTGCCGACGACGGCGCCGAGGGTGTAGACGAGTCCGAACCCCACGACCCCCTGCATGGCCTTGAAGTTGACCATCATGCCCATGACGCAGAAGAAGATGGGCACGAAGAAGTCGTAAATGCCCGTGAGCTTTTCCTCAATCATGGAGGCGATGTCCGTGCGGGACAGGGAGAGCCCGGTGATATAGGCGCCGATGATCATGGCCAGCCCCGCCATCTCCGACAGGCCCGCGAGGACCAGGGCGATGCCCAGGCTCATCCCGGCGATGGTGTCGGCTTTCTTGAACCACTTCAGGGAGCGGCTGATGCGGGGGGCGATGAGGATGCCCACCACGGTGCAGATGAGCCAGAAGCCGAAGGCCTTGCCGGCGATGAGGCCGATGCGACCCCAGTCCAGGCTGCCGCCCGCCTGGCCAACCTTCACGATACCCACGACCACCGCGAGGATGACGATACCCACCACATCGTCGAGGACCGCGCCGGCCAAAATGGTGACCCCCTCGGGAGAGGACATCTTCTTCTTCTCCGAGAGGATCCGTGCCGTGATGCCGACACTGGTGGCGGTGGCCAGGGTGCCCATGAAGAGGGCGGTCGGATGGAACAGGGAGGGGACTCCCGGAACAAAGATCCAGGTGACCGTGGCGCCGATGAAGAAACTGAGGATCACGCCGCCCACCCCCACCGCCGTGCCCGCGACGGCGAAACGGAGGAAGGTGGAGAGGTCGGTCTCGAGCCCTGCCAGGAAGAGCAGGATGATGGAGGCGATGACGGCGAAGCCATACAGCTCGGGGCTGATGGGCAGGGGGCTCCCGGCTGGAATGGGGAAGAGAGGGCCGTTCAAAAAGGGGATGGCGAACTGCCCAAGCATGTAGGGACCGATGAGGATCCCGGTCGCCAGCTCACCAAGGACCCGGGGCTGCTTGAGGTACCGCTCGAAGATCTGCCCGACGATCTTGGCCGCGATCACGATCACGGCCAGTTGCAGCACGAGGCGCGTCATCTGGTGCGTCATGGGGCACTCCTGGGGGTGGGGTCAGGTGAGGACCTCGAGGGCCTCTTCCGGCGTCTTCGCGTCGAGGATCCTATGGCGTTTCACGGGGTCGGAGAAGATGCTGCTCATGGCGGCGATGAACTGGATGTGAGGACCGGCCCTGCCCGCGGGAGAGATGGTCATGATGAAGATGCGGGCGGGCTGACCGTCGAGGGAATTGAAGTCTACCCCCGCGGGGTGCACGCCTATGCCCACCTGAAGCTCCGAAACGGAGTCGGTTCGGGCATGGGGAATGGCAATTCCCAGTTCCATCCCTGTGGACATCTTCTCCTCGCGTTCGATGAGGGACTTCAAGGCGGCCGCACGATCGGTCACGCCACCTCGGGCCACGATGACATCCAGCAGCTCGGCCAGCACACCCTGCTTGTCGGTGGCGGTCATGTTGAGTAGGATGTTTGATTTCTTGAGGACTTTCT
>QKIM01000651.1 GCA_003249585.1 Deltaproteobacteria bacterium | reverse complement strand
GTGGTTTCGCGGTGGTGACCCGGAAGGTGACCGTCACGTTCCACGGCCCGGATACCCTGCCTGTGCTCAAGGTCATACTCGGTGAGCCTCCCATGAACGCGAAAAGGGATGGAGTCTTGTATTTCAAAGATCTGGCGGCGCTCAAGGCCGCCTTTACGCTCAAGGATGTGCTCCTTCACAGGACCATCTCTGCCCCTTTGGTCCGAGGCGATCTGGCGATGGCGAAATAGACCGGGTCCCGCTGGCGGGGCTCGCGACCAGGCGACAATCCAGGCTTGTTGACGGACCCTGAGCGAGGACAGACCCCAAAAATGAGCGGGATGTGATTTTTGCGTGAGCCATTTTAGGCCTTCTGTGCCACTTTACTTGGTGATGGCCACACTCTCCCTACTCCCCAGGCCGAAAAAGGCCGACCTCGTTCATTTGGCTCGAATGGGCAAGGAGGATGCGTTCAAGGAGCTCTACTTCAAGCACGCCGGCTACGTGGCCAGGATGGTGTACGCCATTACCAACAGCGACAGCGATCTGGAAGATCTGGTGCAGGAGATCTTCCTGGGGGCCTACCGGAGCCTCCCGGGGCTGCAGGACACGGAGAAGTTTGCCGCGTGGCTGGGGAAGATCGCGGTCCGTACCATATTCGCACACCTGAGGCGGCGTCGGAAGGTGTCCACCACCAACCAGGACATGGATGTGTACGCGGCCGTGGATGGAGAGCAGGAGGAGCTGCGGTGCGAGCTCTACCGCGCCCTGGACTCCCTCCCGCCGAAGCTGCGGATCCCCTGGGTGCTGCACCGGCACGAAAAGATGTCCCTCGGTGAGACGGCTGAGCTGTGCGAGATCTCGCTGGCGACGGTCAAACGGCTCATCAGGCAGGCCGAGCGCCACCTGCAGGAGAGGTTGCAATGATGGATAAATACCTGAGTGCTTCCCGCTCCAAGGGCGCTGTGCGCTGGGACGATCTCCGCAGCCGCAGGACGTGGGACCGGATGGTTCCCAGACTGCAGGACTCGGAGCCTGAGTCCGAGTTCGCCCCGTCACGTCATCGTCCTTGGCTCGTGCCAGCTGTCGCCGCCGCCTGTGCAGCCGGGATCGTGGTCCTGGTGCTGGTTTTTTTGAGATCCTCCACTCCCAGTACCGATGCTTTTTCGCCTCCCGTTGCGTCTTCCCGGCGTCTCGCCCTCGCCCCTGACCCGGTTCCCCGGCGCGCCCCCGAAACGCCCATTGCTGTCGTCCGAAACGGCGATGCGATCCTGACGCTCTTTGACGGAAGCCAGGCGAGCGCATCCGCAGAGGCTCGCTTCAAACTGGTGTCCGCAGCGGAGCACAGCATCGTCATCAAACAGACCAGGGGGCTGGTTGCCTACGCAGTCACTCCCAACTCCCGCAGGACCTTCGTCGTGAAGGCCCATGGAGTCATCGTCAAGGTCCTCGGGACGCTCTTCAGCGTCAACGTTGGCACGGATCAGGTGCAGGTGAGTGTCACCCGGGGGAGGGTCCTCGCCTCCGATGCCTACCGGCAGGTCGTGCTGCATGGAGGCGAGAGCGTCACCCTGAGGGGGAGCTTCGCTCCACGGGACGACCAGGGACGCCTGGCGCAGAACCCCATGCCCATGGTCCAGGGAACCCCGAGGAAGCGCGTACGGCCTGCACTGGGGCCCGTGGAGACCGGTTCCCTGAAGGAGATCCTCAAGAAGGTCGACGAGGCACGCCGGGCCGGGAGGTTCACAGAGGCCATAGGGCTGCTGAGGAGGGCCACCATGTCCCCTGATGCGGATCCCGACAAGACGACAGCGTTCTTCATTCTGGCCAGAATGGAGCTCTCGGTCGGCAGCTGTGGAGCAGCGGCCAAAGCCTACAGGAGCTACCTGAACGCGGCGCCGCGGGGAACCTTCGCCATGGATGCGCTCGCGGGCGAGGTGAAGGCCCGGTGGCGATGCGGACAGAAGGCCCGGGCGAGAGCGCTGGCTCGGGAGTATCTGCGGAGGTATCCAAAAACGCTTCACGCATCCGTGATGCACGGCATCCTCAAGGAATGATCGTTCTGGGTACCCTGATCCTTCTCCTTGCTTCAGTAGTGGTTCCCGCCCAGGCCCCCGGCGCGCCCCCCGGGAATATCGCTGGTCCACTGCTCGAGGTCCGGTGTCCCTCCCTGGCATCACCTCGCGTCGCCACGCTGTTCCATCTGGAACTCTCCCTTCACCTGCGCACGCTCAGCCAGGCGAAGCGGGCAAAGGTGCAGGGCATGCGTCTTCAGGTGGAATGTGGGAAGCTCCACTTCACCGTGAAGATCGGCATGGGGGCCTCTTCCAGGCACAGAACCTTCTATTTTCCGCAGAGCGCCGTGGACATGGAGCGGATCGTCGCCCTCGCCGCCGCGGAGATGCTGGTCACGGAATTCCATGGTGCCGCGAAGCCATCGGCGAAGTCAGTCGCAAAACCCTTGAATGTCGCGCCGAGACCTGGACCGAGGGAAGCGGGAAGACCCCGTCCTTCTACGGTGAAGCCAAAGGCCCGGCCCCTCGCGACCACACGGACCCCGACGCCATCGGGGGGGCGGTACCATCTCCTGGGGGGCCTTGCGCTGCAGCAGCACTCAGACAACCTGGTCCTGTACGGGGCCAGCGCCGGGGGAGGCGGAGACCTCTCCTCCTCCTTGAGGATCGAAGGGATGATCTCCGCTCTGAGGGGAGGTCGTACCTACGAGGCAGGGGAGGCGACCATCACCCTGATCACGCTCTCGGCGGTGCTCTCCCACCGCTGGGCGCTCACCCCCTCCCTGGGACTTGCGGCGGGCTGCGGGCTCGGGATCTCCACGGTGGGGCTCTGGGGCCGCCCTTCACCGGGGAATCGCGGGGACAGCTTCTGGACCATTGCCGCCACCGCGATCTTCGTGGGAGGAGCCCGATGGGAAAAGGGGCACATCGCCTTGGGCCTCAGCGCGGTGCTGGGCTATCTGGTTCCACAGGTGCGAGGGTTGGTCGAGGATGAAGGCTCCGTCTCGCTGGGAGGCCCCTGGGCTGGGCTGAGGGTTGAGGTGGGTCTGCGATTCTAGCCCTGTCGAAAAAAAAACGGGGAATTTGGAAAAAAAGAACAGGGAGTGAGCCGTTTGGGCTCACTCTGGCCACTTTAGGGGGTGAGAGCGCCACTTTGCCACCGGGCATACATCGTGAGCAGTCCAGTCGTTCAACCCCGGAACCGGCGTCCTGGAACATAATGAACAGCGTTTACATCCTCGGCCTCGGCCTGTCCCTTGCGTTGCTGTCCCAGTGCGGCAGTGAATACCCCATCCTCTCCCATGGGGAGACCACCGTCAACAATCTCAACGACGGAGGGAGCGACGCCAGTGCCGACACCGGTACGGGTGAGGGTCTGTGCGACAACGGGGTTGACGACGACGGGGACGGCTATGCGGACTGCGCCGACCGGGACTGCCAGATCTTCGCCCACTGTTTGGGAATGGTGGAGCTGGATTGTTCAGATCAACTGGACAACGATGGGGACGGGTATGTGGACTGCGAAGACCAGGACTGTGTGGGGACGCTCCCGTGCATCAGTGCGTCGGAGGATTGCGCCAACGGGGTCGACGACAACGGCAACGGCCTCGTAGACTGTGACGATCCAACCTGCCACTCCGCGACAGAGTGTCAGACCGTCGCCCTGTGCGATCCCGTGGAGAACACCGGATGCGCCGCGGCAGGGGAGAACTGCTACCTGGTGGTTGAGGACAGCGCGATGGTGGCCGTGTGTACCACCGAGAAGGGGACCAGCCTGGAATCGGAGGACTGTCTCTCCTCCCCCGAATGTGTCCCGGGGCTCGCCTGTGTCGGTTTCGGGGACACAACCCAATGCCAGCCTGTCTGCGAGAGCGGGATGGACGCGGACTGTCCTCTAGGTTCCTTCTGCGTCATCACCTACGAGAGCTACGGCGTCTGTATGTAAAGAGAAAACATGACGACCCGCGGTCGTCATATAACCCCACGAGGAGAAAGGATTCCCTATGAAGAGCCTATTATTACCCTTATTTGCGCTTTGTTTTGCCTGCACTCTCATCGCCTGTGACGATGACTCCGGAGGAGGAGGGAGTTCCCTGGAAATCTGCAACAACGGGATGGACGACGATGGCGACGGCTACACGGACTGTGACGATCAGGACTGCTTCGCCGACAGCTCCTGCACGAACACCCAGGAGATCTGCGATAACGGCGTGGACGATGACGGCGACGGATATATAGACTGCCTTGATACAGACTGCGCCGACTCCTGCGAATATTCCGAGGATTGCAGCAACGGCGTCGATGACGACGATGACGGCTTTGTCGACTGCGAGGACCAGGACTGTTTCGGTAATCAGATCTGCAATGTGACGACGCAGGAGGATTGCGGCAACGGCGTCGATGACGATGGCGACGGCCGTGTGGACTGCGCCGACAGTGACTGTGTCGGAACCGCCGAGTGCATCATCACTGAGGTGTGTGATAACGGCGAGGACGACGACGGCGACGGCTTTGCGGACTGTGACGATCAGGACTGCGCCGACTCCTGCGAATATTCGGAAGATTGCAGCAATGGCGTCGATGACGATGGTGACGGCTACGTCGACTGCGAGGATCAGGACTGCCTCACCAACCAGGCATGCAACGAGCCGCTCCCCGAGGTGTGTGACGACGGTCTGGACAACGATGCCGATGGGCTCTACGACTGTGAAGACGACGATTGTGATGGCGACCCCCTGTGTGCAGTCACGCCCGAGGTGTGCAACAACGGGCAGGATGACGACGGTGACGGTCTCGTCGACTGCGAGGACGATGACTGCGCCGGACATCCCATCTGTGTTGTCACCGGGGAGACGGTCTGTGACGATGGGCAGGACAATGACGGCGACGGGCTCACCGACTGCGAGGACGATGACTGCTCCAGTGACCCCGTGTGCACGACCACGACGGAGACCGTGTGCGATGATGGTGTGGATAATGATGGCGACGGGCTCACCGACTGCGCCGACGACGACTGTGCGACGGATGCGCTCTGCACCGGCGGTGAAGTCTGTGACAACTGGATGGACGACGACGGCGACGGGCTCTCGGACTGCGACGATCCCGAGTGTTCCTACACCTATGCCTGTGCCGAACAGATCGACTGTGACCCTGTGGACAACACGGGCTGCGCCACCAGCGAATTCTGTTATGCCAACTCCAACTTCGGCTCCCTGGACAC
>QKIM01000327.1 GCA_003249585.1 Deltaproteobacteria bacterium | reverse complement strand
GAGAATCCCGAGAATATTATTGAAATCGTGGGCGATTCCGCCGGCAAGAGTCCCGATGGACTGCATCTTCTGAGACTGATTGAGCTCCCGCTCCAGTTTAAGGCGGTTGGTCTCGGCTTCCATGCGAAAGGAGATGTCCCGGATGGCGGCGATATGCGCCTCATACCCCTTGTAACTGAGGTGTGCGGCAGTGATCTCGACGGGGATCACCCTCCCGTCCCTGGCGCGGTGATACCGGACCGGGATCTTCGTGTACTCGTCGCGTGTCGCTCGCTGTGTCTTCTCCCCCTCAGCAGAGAGGTCGGTGTTTTTCATGGTCAGGAGCTCCTCGCGGCTGTAGCCATAGAGCTCCGAGGCGGCTGCGTTCACCTCGATGATCTTTCCGGTGGCCTTGTCGATGAGGAAGATGGCGTCGGACTCCAGCTCAAAGAGGAGTCGGTACTTTTCCTCGCTCTCCCGGAGCGCCTGTTCGGTCTCAGTGGAGGCCACCGTTTCCCGCCCATCAGGCTGACGACAAGCCAGGAGCTCCCGCTCCAGTTCCATCGCGCGTGCTTTCCAGTCCACAGTCGTCGAATCGATCAAAACAGTGCTCCTTCGGTGGGTCGGTCCACGGGACGTTATACCAGACGGCGCTGGCCCCTGAATAGGAATTTTTCGTGCCCGGGAGCGCCCCAGCCGCGGAAATGGCGATGCCGCTCGGGTCGTGATATACTGTGCCACCGAAGAGGGTCTCAAGGCCCTCCCGAAAGGATCCTCATGAATTCCAAGACCGAGATCGTCCAGAACTGGCTCCCGCGATACACGGGAAAAAATCTGGAAGCCTTCGAAAAGTACATCCTTCTTACGAACTTCTCCAACTACCTCGACATCTTCGCCGAGCTCGGGGGTGTTGAGGTCGAGGGCAGGGACAAGGCCATGGCGACGGCCACGGCCGACTCCATTACCATGATCAATTTCGGCATGGGCTCCGCAAACGCGGCCACCATCATGGATCTGCTGTCGGCCATCGAACCCCGCGCCGTCCTCTTTCTGGGCAAGTGCGGCGGCCTCAAATCCACGACGGCGCTGGGAGACTTCATCCTTCCCATCGCTGCCATTCGCGGAGAAGGGACCTCCGGGGACTACCTCCCGCCGGAGGTCCCAGCCCTGCCGGCCTTTGCCCTCCAGAAGGCCATCTCCACCACCATACGGGAGCACAATCTGGACTACTGGACCGGCACCGTCTACACCACGAACCGGCGTGTCTGGGAGCATGACGAGACCTTCAAGGACTACCTCACCACAACCCGCGCCATGGGGATAGACATGGAGACGGCCACCATCTTCACTGTGGGGTTCCACAACCGGATCCCGTCGGGGGCACTCCTGCTCGTCTCGGATCAGCCCATGATCTCCTCGGGAGTGAAGACCGAGAAGAGCGACGCCCTCATCACCCGCGACTTCGTCCAGCAGCACGTGGCCATTGGGATCGACAGCCTCCGCCAGCTCATCGAGAGCAAGCAGACCGTGCGCCACCTGCGGTTCGAGTGAAGAGGCGCTCTGGATATGCCGTATGTTCTCCTATTCTTTACCCTCATGTCCCAGTCGGAGACCAGGACTGTCCCCCTCCCACCCACCTCGGGAGGGCTCAAGGGCAAGGACCCCAAAAAGGGGGGGCTCGTGGTGGGATACCTCGAGCGCTCACCCTACGTGCAGAACGTGACCAAAACCGCCCTCTCCTTCCTGTGGGAGACCCCCACCTACGAGAAGTGCGTCATCAAGCTCACCGCAGCCTCCACGGGTGTTGAACACACGCTCACCTCGGGCCCCTCTCGCCACCACGAGGTCCGCTTCACGGGGCTCAGCCCGCAGACCCGGTATGCCTATCGTGTAGAGTCCATCCAGGGGGTCTGGGCCGGGACCGTAGAGACCGCGCCGGGGACGGACACCCCCTTCTCCTTTCTGGTCTTCGGGGATAACAGAAACGGACACCAGGCCCACCGCAACATCATCAAGGCCATGACTGTGGAGGCCGCTTCATTTTTCATAAACACCGGAGATCTCACCGCAGATGGGGCGGACAAAGCCAATTACATAAGGTTTCTCCGCATCGAGGCCCCCCTGATGAAGCGGATTCCCCTTTTCCCTGTGGTGGGGAACCACGAGAACGCCTTCGCCGGGGGAGGGCTTGCCCACTGGCGACGATTTTTCGCCCTCCCCACCGATGGCCCGGAGAAGGAGCTCGTCTACAGCTTCGTCTGGGGCAACAGCCGCTTCTTCTTCCTGGATACCAACAAGCCCTTCGTGGGGAGCCGCCAGGCCAAGTGGTTCCGTGAGCAGCTCCAGGCCACGGCCTTCGACGCAAAAGTGAAGCATATCTTCGTCTTTGTTCACCAAAGCCCCTACACTTCGGGGCCCCACGGTCCCCACCAGGGCATCCACGAGGCGGGGCTTGTGGATGACATGCGGCGCTTCGGCGTCGATATGACCTTCGCCGCCCACGACCATATCTACGAGCGGGGTCGTGTGGACGGGCTCAACTACATCGTCACGGGCGGCGGTGGCGCGCCCACCTATTTCGTGCGCACGCACAAGCCCTTCTCCATCCTTGCCGAGCCGACATACCACTACTGCCGACTCAACGTCCAGGGAGACACCGTAGAGTTTTCGGCTCACCACAGCGACGGCTCCCTCATCGACTTCTTCACCATCAAGAAGGTCCGAGACGGCGACAACCCGCGCATCGAGGTGCTGTCGGAACACCGCAAGGGGCTCCACGTCGCGCCCTCCGCCCCAAAGCTCCCGGTTCCCCCAAAAGAATCCCCACCCGCCCAGATGGAGAACGAGCCGGAGCCCCAGACACTCCCGCGGAGCCGATTCGGCTCTCCCATTCCCTATGTGCTCGGGCTCCTCGGCTCTCTGGTCCTGATCTCGGCCTTTGCCTGGTCCCGCCTTCGCCGCCGCCGCTAATCCGCCTCACCGACGCGCGCTGCGCCTTCAGAGCATGCCACGCCCACGACCGCACGACCAGCACCGGTCTCAGGGAACACCCCGGGTGGAGGCCGACGAGAGGACGAAGGGTGCAAAACACAGCCCCGACGGAGCGAGGTCCGCCTGGCGGCGGCAACTGTACAGTTGGAAAATCCACCGGACGAGATCTGCGATAAAAGACAGGGCCAACGTGTACTTTCCCGCGCCCCTCTGCTACAGTCGACACAGGAGCGCCCCCATGGGGTGCCCTCCCAACGCAAACGGAAGAGATCTCCATGAGCCCGCTGCATCCCGACATCCTCGCCGCCCTGGTGCATCCGCGCCACGCCGACGTCGTGGAAGTGACCCCCGATGGGTTCTACTGCCACCGGGACTATCTCTCCGCGGCGGGGTTCCTGGCTGCCGAGGCACAGCTCCTCGAGCAGGGTGATGTCCTGCTCTTTGATTTCAACCTCCACGGCCCCGCCGACCGGTGGCGCAACGTCCATGACGGCAACTGCTTCAGGGTCGATTATGAGGGAGCCCCTGCTCCTTCGGACCGCCTGGTCTTCCACGTCGACCACCACTACGCCATCCCCGACCTCAACCGCATGAGCACCACTCCGCTGGTCCGCCGATGGCTGCTTGGGCTCCATGAAGGCGGCCGACACGACGTGCTCGGCCGAGTGCAGGGTGCGCAGTATCTGGCCAACCATGAGGATCAGGACATCGCCTTCTCCCTCCATCTCGCGCAGCACGCAGCGGACCGCGCCTATCTCCAGGATGTTGGCGGGATCCTCGCGCAGGCTGCCCTGGTCAACGATCACGTGCTGGAGTGCCACGACGATCGGATTCTCGACGCCTTCTTCGGAGGGCTCGCCATCGAGCAGATGGTCAAGGCCCAGCGTCTCGGGACCCCCTCCCCACCATACGGGACCGCCCGTTTCAGCGAAGCGCTCACCCGCTGGATCCCCGCTCTCGGCCGCTGGCTTGGAAACCGCGACACTTCCGGAGACGCCGGGGTTGTTGCCGAATTCGCCCGAAGGGAGCGGGCGTTTCTCGAAGAGAAGGTCGCCCGCTTTGGACAGTGGGAGCGAGAGGGCTTGCTCCACGAGGAGGAGGGCATCCTCTGGATGCAGCCGCCCGAGACCACGGAGAACGCCTACTTCTACCGGTACATCCGCCGTACGCGCCCCAGGCGAGGCTCCCTCCTTCTGCTGTGCAACCCCTCGGGGAAGAATGTGAAGTACAAGATTCGAGCCCTCAAGGATCTGCCCCTTCTGCCCCTCTTCGACGAACTCAACGAGAAGATCTCGCCGCGCTTCGGCATGACCTTTGGCGGCCGCCACAGCGCCGGGGGCAGCCGCCCGGCGGTGCCGCCGTGTACCGAAGCGATCCTCGAGATCCTCAAGGCCTTCCTGCGCCGAAACGCCAGTTCCTGATCTGCCCCGACCGCGCTCAATCTTCGCCGATCTGTGTCAGCAGCGTCTCCCCCTCGAGGGACACGACCGTGAAGTGCTCCTGATCGCCCAGGTTGTGGATCCGCTCACCGTCAAAGAAGATCTTGCCATCCTCACTGTGATCGGTGTCGGGGACGACCCGCTCTTCGCCGCCGGCCTCACGGATGCGCACCGCATAGGTACCGGCGCCGTCAGATTTCCCGGAGTAGACGATCGCGCCGTTCTCGGCAAATCCCAGAATCCGCCGGACCCCGTTGAGTCCGAAGCGCTCACCGCATTGCCCCTCGGGTTTCAGCGGGAGCACCTGCCCCTTTCGCAGGAGGAAGGCTCCCTCTCCCGGGGCTCCCGGCTCGAGCAGCACCTCATTGGGGACGGACAGGGGATAATGCCCCGTCTCCTCGAAGGCGGCGCCGTCGATCCCATCACTGAAGAAAGCGCCGACCTTTTTCCAAAAACCGGGGGGCGGCGCCTGCCGGTCCCAGGTGGGCCGGAGCTCGCCATCCAGAGAGAAGCGCTCCAACAGGAGGGTGTGCCCGCGGGGGAGCTCCTTGATCCGATCCGCGGGCTCGTGGAGCACCAGCAGCGTATCCCTGCCTCCGTCCACGACTCCCAGGATCCTCCGGATCTTGCCGTGGGCTCCGCGAGGCACGATCCGTTCAAGCTCACCGGAGGCGAGATCAAAAAGATAGAACGGTTGCACCGCATCGTATTCCCGGGGCCACAGGAGGAACCTCCCCCTACCCAGAGACCTCATGTCATAGGAAGAGAACTCCTCCAACTGCTTTCGGAAATTCTTGGGAATGGGGGTG